>DASTJG010000285.1:0-13970 GCA_035716785.1 Anaerolineales bacterium | reverse complement strand
TTTTATAACGGCGATCATCCTGCGGGCACGACCGCGGAGATCGCCCGACAGGATACACTATGTTCACCAAGCAACAAACTATTTTGCGTGACCTGGGCAACGGCCTGGTCATGCGCCGTTCGACACGCGCAGACGCGGACGCGTTGGCGGAGTTCAATGGCCGCATCCACGGCGAGAACGCACTGGATACACAACGCGTTGCTGCCTGGACCCACGACCTATTAGCGCGCCCGCACCCAACCATGCAGCCGGAAGATTTCACCATCGTCGAAGAGACCGCCACAGGGCGGATCGTCTCCTCGATGAACCTGATCCCACAAACCTGGACATATGAGGGAATCGAATTTCGCGTGGGACGCCCTGAACTGGTGGGGACTCTGCCCGAATATCGCAACCGTGGACTCGTGCGTCTCCAGTTCGAGGAGGTCCACAAGTGGAGCGCGGAACATGGCGATATGGTTCAGGGCATCACAGGCATCCCTTACTACTATCGTCTGTTCGGTTACGAGATGGCTCTCGACCTGGCAGGACGTCGTTTTGGCTATGAACCAAATGTGCCGAAGTTGAAGGATGGGGAAGAAGAACCCTACTGTATTCGCCCGGCGACTGCAGCAGACTTGTCATTCATCGCGGAATTATATGAACGTGCCATCCAGCGACATGCAATCGCCTGTGTGCGCACCCCTGAGGTTTTCAAATACGAATTGAGCGGACAAAGTGAGAATAGTGTCAATCGCTTTGTCGCGCTTGTCATCGAAGATAAAACAGGGGAGCCGGTTGGGTATTTCCAGCACTACAGCGCTCTCGGCCTGACAGGCTTGGCCGCACTTTGGTATGAACTTAAGCCGGGTATTTCATGGCTGGCGGTAACACCCAGCGTGGTGCGTTATCTCTGGAACCAGGGCCAGGAATATGCCAGGCGGGAAGGGAAACCCTGCACTTCATTCGGTTTTAAGCTTGGCGCGGTACATCCTGTGCATGAGGTGTTGGGAGACAACCTGCCGAACCGTTACCAGCCATACGCGTGGTATCTGCGCGTGCCCGATTTGCCGGGTTTCCTGGATCACATCAAGCCTGCGCTCGAGAAGAGGCTGGCAGAGTCGATTGCGGTGGGACACAGCCGAGAGATCAAGATCAGTTTTTATCGTGAGGGCTTGCGGCTGGTCCTTGAGAAGGGGCTGTTAACAGCCATCGAACCCTGGAAGCCTGCCCCGGCTGATGCCGGCGCCATCGCGTTCCCCGATCTGACGTTCCTGCAACTTCTGTTTGGCTATCGCAGTTATGACGAACTGCACCAGTCATTCGCAGATTGCTGGTGTGACAACGAAGAGGTCCGCGCCTTGATCAACATCCTCTTCCCTAAAAAGTATTCGGATGTTTTTCCGATTTCGTGAAGGGAAAATTGACTCTCATGTAATACACGATGATTTAAGACCGTAGCCGCGAATTTCACGAATAATACGAACTTTTTAACTCTTTCGCGAAAACTCGCGGCAAATAATAAATATGTTTTCCAAATTAAAGTTAAGCCCCCGGTTCGTTTATCTGTTTATCGAATTCAGTGCTTCTGCGTTCTTCTCGATGATGTTCGTCAGCATGTCGCTGTACGAAGCGACGGTTGCCGGGCTGACTCCCGTGCAACTGATCCTGGTCGGCACGGCGCTGGAGATATCGGCTTTTGTGTTCGAGGTGCCGACCGGCATCGTTGCGGATGTATATTCCCGCAGATTGTCCATCGTTATCGGCTACGTCCTGATGGGATTGGGTTTCCTCGTCGAAGGTCTCTTTCCATTATTCCTGCCCATTTTACTGGCACAGGTCATCTGGGGACTGGGCTATACCTTCACCTCCGGCGCGACGCAGGCCTGGATCACCGATGAGATCGGCGAGGACGATGCCAATAAGCTTTTCATGCGCGGGACGCAAGCAGGTTTGTTCGCTTCGCTCGTCGGCATGGGGGCGGCCGCGCTGGTTGGTATGAACAATGTCGCCCTGCCGATCCAGGTCGGTGCGCTGGGCGTGATGCTGATCGGTGTGGCGCTCATGATCGTCATGCCCGAGACGGGTTTTCATCCTACCTCAAGAGAAGATCGCAACACCTGGCAGCATATGTGGCATACGTTCAAACAGGGTGCGAACGCTGTCCGTTCGCGGCCGCGTCTGATGAACATCGTTTTCATCGGGCTGTTCTACGGCCTGTATAGCGAAGGTTTCGACCGCCTGTGGGTCAAGCACCTGCTTGATAACTTCGAAATACCGGTCCTGTTTGGGAACAATCAGGTCGCGTTCTTTGCCGCGCTACGCGTAGCCGGTACGATCCTGACCATCCTCGCTGTGCGCTTTGTGGAGAAGCGCGTTGATTCGACGAGTCCGCTCGCGATCGGGCGCGCCGTGCTGCTGGTGACAGGAACGATTTCGGTGGCGCTAATCGGCTTCGCACTTTCGCCATGGCTTCTGCTCGGCCTGGGACTCTATCTCGTGATCAGTGTGCTGCGCAACGTCGACATTCCCCTGCAGACGGCATGGATCAACCAAAAACTGGATTCGCAGGTACGCGCCACCGTCCACTCGATGTTCGGGCAGGTGGATGCCATCGGTCAGATGCTGGGTGGACCGCTTGTCGCGGTGATCGCTTCCGTGGGTTCTGCCGTCGCTTCGCTCGTGACCTCGGGCCTGCTCCTGACCCCTGCACTCTTCTTTATCGGACGCGCCAACTCGCAATCCAAAGATGAATTGCAGGCGGAAGCCGAGCCGCTTCCTGCCGAGTAAATCCCATAAACCCAAATAGTATTTTCGGGCGAGACACAAAACGTCTCGCCCGAAAATTTAATGTTCATGTAGTGTAGCAGATAAGTTGATGATTAATCATTCTTTGTATTTGATTAACAGAGGGTCGGGTATTCTTCCATAACACAGGTACATTCCCCATTGAATGACGCGCGGCTTGTCTATATAGTTGCAGAAATCTTCCCGCTTGAAAGGAGTGAGAAAGAATGAACTACAAAACTTTGTTGGGAGCTATGCTTTTGGTAGCTCTTCTCCTGACTGCCTGTGGTCCTGCCACAACGCCGACTACTGAGCCGACGATGGAGCCAACCGAATCGGTGACCGAAACACCTCTTGCGACTGAGTCGGCAACCGCCACCGAACCTCCGGCTGCGACAGAATCGCCAACCGCAGGTGTACCGGTCACTGGTGAGGCAACCGTGAATGTAAGTGAGTCAGCGGATTTTGGCACTATTCTGGTCGATGGCCAGGGCATGGCGCTCTATGTCTTTATGGCGGATACACAGAACAGCGGTACCAGCGCCTGTGGGGACGATGATGGTTGTACTGAGGAATGGCCGCCTGTCACGAGCCAGGGCGCCCCTGTCGCTGGCGAAGGTGTGGACGCGAGTCTGTTGGGCACGATCACGCGTGATGACGGCACGATGCAGGTTGCTTACAATGGCTGGCCGCTCTATCTCTTTCATGAGGATATGGCGCCCGGTGATACCAATGGCCAAGGCATCGATGAGTTTGGTGGACTTTGGTTCCTGGTGTCACCAACCGGTGAGGCTATTCAGCAGTAAGCACGAAACGGTAGAAACAACTTGGGCGAGGCGCAAAGCGCCTCGCCCGAACCATTTAATTTACGGGTTGTGCAAACTGCGTTCTTCAATTTGTTGTTGGATTTATGTTGCCAATTACATTTCCATCTGCATCTGTTTCAAGCAGTCCTTTGCTGCTATCCAGCAAAACGAGCGGGTTTCCCCAGGGGTCTTCGACGACAACGCAGCGCCCGATCTGGATGTCAAACGGCGGGACGATCACCTTGCCGCCCGCCTGCTCGATCAACCTGGCGGATCCATCAGCCGAATCAACGAGCAGGTCGACCTCCTGTCTCTGATCTTCTGTCTGCAGGACAAGCTCTGCCTCCGATTCTGGCAAACGCAAGCCGGCGGCAGTTTTGGTGTGCCAGATCAATCCGTGACCAAGCTGGTCGCGATAGAACGACAGCCCCGCTTCGAGATCAGGGACATACAGACGAACACAATCCACTTTGCGAATGAGTGCCATGGTTATTACTTCAGAGTACACAATGCCTGACGGATCTCACCGAGATGATACGCGGTATGCACCACAATGGACAGGGCACCGCCAATGGTATCTTCATCCCATGTCGGATTCTCGTGAAAGAGTTTATCCATGCGCAGGTAGGCCTCTTTGAGTTTGTGTTTGTAATCTTCCCACTCTTCGGGAGTGACCTTTTCCACAGTGCGCCAGATCAAACCCCAGTCGCGCGGGCTGTTGTCACCCTGGAGGGCGTAACGTTCGAAGGATTCGATATAAAATGTTACGTGCGCAACCTGCGCGGCGAGCGAAGCGCACTTTCCCCCTACGGGGATGGAGGCTTCTTCTGCAGAAACCGTTTCGAGCGTTTCAAAAAGCGATGTGCCTTTATCCAAAAAAATACCGTGATGTTTGGCTTCGAAGGTCTCTTCCATCAATAGGAATAAATTGTTTACAAAATCCGGTGCGTTACTCATTTATCCTGCTCCTTCATAGGCAGGCTTGACCCATAGGATCAAGTCTGCATCCACCTACGGCTAAATCAGATAACGACACTTGGATTATAGAACATTATTTCTAAGAATGCAACTGCGTTTTTCGGAAATGCAGGGAGCGCGGATCGAATTGAGAAACTTCTTCGATCAACTGCTTGAGATAATCCCAGGGTGCATCTTCGTAGGATTTGAGGCTGATGTACCGTTTGTACTTTTGAGTCCCCTGAAAGAGGTGGCGCGGCTCGGATAGAAACGCCCCGTGGATAAATGCTAGTCGGACATGATCTCTGCAGATCTCGATCTGACAGATCCCCGCGCTGACGATTCCCCTGCGTCCTTCATGAAAGTAGCTTAAACCTCTCCAACGAATGGTTTCCACCGCGTTTGGAGTGATGGATGCAATAATATTCCTCAACTCCCAGACGATATCCTGCAAATGCGGCGGCGTGCGCCGGAGAAAAATCTCGATCTCATGCAGATGCAGCACTGTTCCCTCGGGTCTCGCCAGGTACACATAGGAGTTGGTATTGCCCCGGTTCCGGCCGATAGCCAAGCTTGCGATTCACGGACAGCATGGAACGATTCTTCGAATCGTTATGCGTACGGACATATCGTACACCTTCCTTCTTCGCGAGCAGGATCGTTTGGAGTTTCAAGGCCTGGGCAAGTCCACGGCCGCGATATTCGCGCAGGACGCCGGTAAACATGTTGTAGGCACGATTGTCAGCGGGGTAAATGCCGATCGCAGCCAGTCCCACCCACTTGTCCGCGCAGGAGGCGATGATCTGCGTATCTGCACGGAACCAGGATGCCTCGAAGACGTTCCTGGAGAAGGCATGGAAGTCGGGGAAGATGCCGTCATTGCCCGGATTGTCCAGTCCTGCATCCCGGTTGAGTTCATACAACTTGTGCTTGTTTTCGTCAGTGAGTCCGGCCTCTGCCAGGGAAAAGAATCGGAAGCCCTCTGTAAGAAGGAGCGCCGTCAGATCATTGAAACGACGTTCATCAAAATCCGCGATCTGGAGGGTGGACTCGAATGTGTGACGTTCGATCTTGAAACCTCGCTTCACGGCAAACTTGAGGGAGTTTATATCCATGTCGCCGACACTGCTTTTGAGATGAGTTGCCCCGTTCTTGACCGCCACGCGCTGCGCGTCGTTGTACATCTGTGTTCCGAGTCCGTGGCCGCGCGCCTCGGGCTGGACGATCACCTTGATGTAGAAGTGACCGGGTCTCATCCATGTCTCACGATCCACATCCCAGTAGCCGACGGCCCGGGAGTTTTTATCGAAGGCAAGTGTGGTGACTCGAATCTCTCCTGCGCGCAGCGCCCACCAATCGCGTACAGTTTCCACCGTGACAGGTTCCGGGACGGTATAACTATAGAGGCGCGCCATATCGGCGGCATCGGTCATGAGGTTCATTGGACGGAATTTGGCCATGGCTTTTTTCCCTCCAAATCGATTATATCCCCATCTCATGTGATCGAACTTTTTTAACCGGCGAGTTTCAATTCCCTTAGAGAGTGTTTCTTAAGTCGTTATTGCCATCTTTTTTGTCGACAGGACTGCTTCGCTTGTACACGGAAACCACGGAAAGGAGCCTTTTTATTACGGTTTTTTCCGCGAAACTCAGTGAAATCCGTGGTGTCCGTGTCCCAAAGAGTCTTTAAGAAATAGTCTCTTAGTACACTTTCAGCAGTTCCACTTGTGCCTGTGGGGCGAATACAAGTACGTTATCCTGGATGTGCTGTAAATGCTCCAATACCGTCTGCTCATTGATTCCGGGTGGGGCGTAGGCAGTGAAGACCACATTCTGTGTGTTGGATGTGATCTGTGTACGCTGGTCGGGACCGTAGATAATGCTCGAGATGATGCCTTCCTGATCGCTGATCATCATATCCCCAGGTTTGAGGGACTGTTCCTCTCCGCGCAGGAGGGTGTATCGTTCAGAGCCCGTCGCGACATCGAGCTTGAGAGGCAGCTTTAACATATCCAGGTCATGGCCTGCGGTCAGCAGCATATCCTGCATTTCTGCCATAAACATGGATTCCACCAGGGCTGCCACGCTCGGAATGGATTTCCCTTTCAACGCGATCGACTCAAGCTGCAACTGGATGTGGTAGGTCTTTTTGAACTGACGATAGTATTCGCCGTAGGCGCGCAAAACCGGATGGTTCGCGATGGCGGCGCGATCCTGCCCGGAAAACCGGGCGCGCAGTTGCTCTTCCAGCGCGGCCTTCCTGCTTTCCAACGCGGCATGATGCGCGGGGTTGACGACAGCGTGCACGACGAGGACGCCCGCGTGCGCCTGCGGATAAGTTGATTTCCATGCAGATGTGACTTCAAACATTTGATGTGCCTCCGATCATTCAGAGTGATGGTGTTTCTATTTTACTTTCCGAATATCCTGCTGCGATGGAATAACCTCCCGTTTGAAATTAAACTATAGCTTTTAATTTCAGGTTGTACCCATGAAGTGCACCTGCCTCATCATTCTGGAAGCCAGGCCTATGAAGATGGAAACCGATCCATAGATCCCTTTTTCCAGATTACCACCCGATTGCGACCGGTCTGTTTGGCGTAATAAAGCGCTTTATCGGCAGTGGCAATAAGCTCTTCACTCGTGCCCCCATGCAGTGGAAATTCCGAGACGCCGCAGGACACCGTAATTTTTATGTCCGTATATTCAAGGGGCATGGTCGATCCCATAAATAACTTCCTCCAACGCTCGGCGATCTGATGGGCTTTTTCAGCTTTTATGTTTGGAAGGACCACTAGAAATTCTTCGCCTCCATACCGGCAGGCGATGTCACCGATACGTGTTCGGCTCAAAAGTTGTGCTGCCAGCTTTTGTAATATGATATCACCTGCCTTGTGCCCAAAGTTGTCATTTACATTTTTAAAGTGATCGATGTCCACCATGACAAAACTAATGGGTTGGTTTTCGCGTCTGGCACGCGCAAATTCGAGATCTACTCTTTCGAGCAGGTAACGACGATTGTAGAGACCAGTGAGCGGGTCACGAATGGCTTGTTCCTGCAATTCTGCCTGTGCTTTTTTAAGTGGCGTGATGTCGCGCCAGACCACCAGGCGTCCGATCAGGTTCCGATTGCCATCATACAGAGGCGAGACTTTCAAGTCGAGATAACTTTTGGACGGATAGTCAATGGATACCTCAACGCGGATATTATTGACATTATAGAGTGCTTTGACGACATCCGACCATTCCGAAAAAACATCTTCCACGGGCTCGCCAATTCTTGATTTCTTTCTGAATCTAAGAACTTGTTCAGCCGCAGGATTGATATCTACCAATCTGTTCTGGGAGTCGAGCACCAGGAGTCCATCACTCATGTTTTCAATGAGGACATGCCGTGCAATTGGGATAATATTCAGAAGACGATAGCGCAGCACGGCATATGTGGAGGCAAGCCCGGCGATCGTGAAAAGAAGTGGCGTGTTATCGGCATTGGGAAATGGTCTGAAGCCAAGTACGAAAAGAATACTGCTGAGCCATGGAAATCCTATGGCAACCAAAATCACCGCGATTTGTTTCCTGTAGATTCCTGAAGTTTGCATGAATCTGCGTACAAGCACGATAGTGCCGATCAAGATCAACAGGTACGAATAAACGACGTTGGTCCAGAATACCGGACCACCGCCCAGGATCATGCCAATCTTTTGAGTGGGTGTCTCTCCAAAGAACAGTCCATGTTGCGGGTCGGTGAATAGAGCAGCCAGGACAAGCATGGGTTCAATGCAGAGAGCAAGGACGATCGGACGTCTCAACAGGCGGCCCAGGCCAGAGATCTGCAGAGCGAACATCATGACCGCGGCGGGAACAATGACGGCTGATATATAAGTTATATATAACCAGAAGTTTGGATATGGGGCGGCCGTATTTGCCCAAAACAGACTATATGTCAAGTCCCACCAGCTTAGCGCGAACATAAAGATCCCCAACGGAATGGAGCCCGGAGCCTTCCGGCGCGTCTGCAGGATCAATATTCCAGCTACCAGACAGATCGCTCCTGCGAGCATTAAGGCGACACTGTAGGGAATGTTTGGAGGAGTCACGCTAACCTTGCCATCATTTGAAAGTCTGGGTGTGTTTGTGGCACTATAACTTGTGTCTCACTCACCTGTGGGGTAATTTCGCGCGGCGCGCCTTTATGGCTGCGCTGTACTTCGATAACTTTTTGTTCATTTCACATTTCCTTCTTCTGTGCTTCCCACTGTGCTTCCTGATAGAACGTCAGACAAATGATGGACCATACTCTGGATTCATTATAATGCTTTGCGATTTCATAAATTGTTTTCCCGCGTTGCAAGTTCGTGATCGAATGTATTTTACGATACTTCTCCCCTGTTGTTCAGCGTAGGCGCTCAAAAACATAGTATATCTCGTTCTCAATATACTCCACTCCCTGGTCTGCCTGCTTGAGATATTTGTCGTTCGATTTGTGCCCGGGTATTCTTATCTCACTCAAACCATCTTCGACAATGGAATAACTTCCTTTTTGAAATAGGACGACGGCTGTTAATTTCAGATTCTGGTCATTGGCTGCATCGAGGGCGTCGCCCTGATGATTGTTGGTCAACAAAAATCCCCCGATCTTAAGGTACCTGGCACACGATCTGGCGATCCCTCCTGCAAAGAGCGACAGCAGCAGGTCGAACTTCCCTTCCATCAGCGGCAGGGACCGGGAATAATCCTGCCGAATGAAGCGGATATAAGCTGATCGTTTGTAATACTTGTTGCGGTTAATGAATTCCAGGACAGATTTCTCATTGGCAAAGAACTTTGCCGCCGCTTCATTTTGATCGATGTAGACTACATGTGGAAAATACAAAGACGGTGTGATGTGGACAGAACAGCCAGGATATAACACGTCTTTGCAATGATATTTGTCCCAGATCGCCCTGAATAATCCCGCTCTTTCGAAGTGCAGAGCCGCGTACTGGGTTTCATATAGGTTCATGGATCTACAGACTATCGTATTCCTGCCGCCGGGATGGCGATGATCGTTGCCAGAAAGGAGATCATCCCTCCAATGGATGTTGTGACAAGGACAGTGACAATCACTGCGAGGATTCGATCCCAGCCGACCTTTGTGATCAGAAAATTGGTCGCCCGGGCTGAAAACAATCCCAGGAAAATGATGACAATGCTCTGGCAGCCAAGCGCAATCCCCATGGCGGTCATGCCCTGCCTTTCGCCGGCGCCGTTAAGGGCAACCATCTGGAATAGGACGAAGACAATTGCAAGGAGGGTAAGGATAACAATGGTCAGGGTTGCGGAAATCGCGGCAGGTGTTTTCATGGACAAGGCTTTATCTCACTTTCTTCCAATCGCCCGGCTTTTCGTCGCGGACCGGGACCTTACTCAACGCAAACATATCTATTTACCGGCGCATCGGTGAAATTATAGCACCCGCTGTTTGACTTATATTAACCTCCCCTTTCTTCCAGTTGCAGAATGGCAAAGTATCAGGTATACAGGGGATAGTATCAAGTAGACAAGTAGACAGAATTACCTGTATACCTGTCTACCTTCTAACTATTCAACTACGAAACTACACAACCAGCAATTAGGAGACTAAACATGTGGCATGGTGGTGGTTGGTTCGCGTTCATGCGCTCGGACGAGGAAAAACCGAAGGTAACCCGTCAGCTTCTGGCGCGTGTCCTGGCGTATGCACGTCCTTACTGGTGGCATATCGGCGGAATGCTGGTGATGATCCTGTTCAGCACGGGCTTGTCGCTGGTCTCGCCGCTCATTTTCCGCCAATTAATTGACAATGTCCTGCCTTCCAAGAATATCAATCAGTTGATCCTGTACTCGCTGGCGCTCCTGCTCATTCCGCTGCTCAACGGCGGGATCAGCGTGATCCAGCGCAGGCTGAACTCGACCGTGGGCGAGGGCGTGATCTACGACCTGCGTTCGGCACTGTTTGCGCGGCTGCATCGCATGTCGCTGCGGTTTTTCACGAACACCAAGGTTGGCGAGTTGATGAGCCGCCTCAACAACGACGTGGTCGGTGCGCAGAACGCCATCAGCAACACCATCGTTGGCATCGTGACCAACATCGTCGAGACGATTGCTATTATGGCGGTCATGCTGACGCTCGAGTGGCGGCTGACGCTGGTCAGTCTGCTCATCCTGCCGCTGTTCGTCCTCCTGGCGAGACGCCTCGGCGTCACCCTGCGCGACATCGCCCGCAAAGGCATGGACCTCAACGCGCAGATGAACGCCCACATGAACGAGACACTCAACATCGGCGGGGCGCTGCTGGTCAAGTTGTTCGGGCGCGGGCGCGAGGAGGAGAAGCGTTTCCGGGAACGCGCTGCGAACGTGCGCGACATCGGCATCCGCCGGGCGGTCATCGGCTCGTCATTCTTTATGATGCTGGGACTGGTGGGCGCGGCAGGGACGGCGCTGATCTACGGCCTGGGCGGCTATTACGTCATCACGGGCGCGTTCACCATCGGCACCATCGTTGCCTTCGGTTCGTACCTCGACCAGCTCTACAGCGCGCTGCAGGGACTGGCGAGTGCGCCGGTCGAGTTCAGCACGTCCATGGTGAGCTTCGAGCGCGTCTTTGAGGTTATTGACCTGCCGCAGGACATCCCCGAAAAGGAAGATGCGGTTGAGTTGCAAAACGTAAAAGGCGAACTGGAGTTCGATAACGTCACGTTCCAGTACACAATCGATGAAGAAAAACTTCTCAGTGAAGTGAAACGCTATGGCCGTATGGAGAACGTTACCGCGGTTCTGTCCTTAACGGGTCAAGGCAACGGGAAGAAAAAAGATGGTGACGACGCCTCACGCGACGGGGAAGCGGAATCCACATCCCAGGCGCGCGAGGTCGCGATCGAGGGAGTCTCCTTTGCGGCGCGCCCCGGCAGTCTGGTCGCGCTGGTCGGTCCCTCCGGCGCGGGCAAGACGACGATGACCTATCTCATCCCTCGTTTGTACGACCCGACTGAAGGCGTCATCCGCATCGACGGGCACAATCTGCGCGACGTGACGCTCGAATCGCTTTCAACTGCGATCGGCATGGTGACGCAGGAGAACTATCTCTTCCACGACACGATCCGCACGAACCTGACCTACGCCAAAATGGACGCGACCCAGGCCGAGATCGAATCCGCGGCGCGGGCGGCGAACATCCACAACTTCATCATGGACCTGCCCGACGGCTACGACACGATCGTTGGGGAGCGCGGCTACCGTCTGAGTGGCGGCGAGAAGCAGCGCATCGCCCTGGCGCGCGTGATCCTCAAAGACCCGCAGATCCTCGTGCTCGACGAAGCCACCAGCCACCTCGACAGTGAATCCGAGTCCCTGATCCAGGATGCCCTGAAACGGGTGATGGCAGGACGCACAAGCATTGTCATCGCTCATCGCCTGTCCACGATCCTGGCAGCTGATTTGATTTTAGTAATGGATCGAGGGAAAATCGTCGAGCGCGGCACGCATGAAGAGTTACTCGCACTTGATGGGCTGTATGCGCAGTTGTATGAGACTCAGTTCAAAAGGGAACGAATCTAAAATTTAGCCACGGATTACACAGATGATTTTGTAGGGGCGGACGGCTGTCCGCCCTTTTCTTTTGCCCTTGACTCTATACCGTCCAGACGGTATACTATTTTTATGAAACAAAAAGACATTGCACTGGCCACACGGACGACGATCCTGGATGCAGCCTGCAGGGTTGTCCTGAACAAAGGGGTGAACGCGCTGACGCTGGATGCCACGGCGCTCGAGGCGGGCGTCAGCAAAGGCGGATTGCTCTATCACTTTCCCAGCAAAGATAGTTTGATCGAAGGCATGATCGAGCGCCTGGTGAGTGCCTTTGATCTTGCCCTTGAGCAGGAGCTGGCAAAAACAAACGGTGACTGGCTGGCCGCCTATATCAATGTATCGTTTATCAGCGATCCTCGCTATCATCAGTTAAGTAGTGCATTATTTGCGGCGATCGCAAACAACCCGGCACTGTTGAAGCCATTGCGAGACCATTTTGTCGAATGGCAGAAGAAAGCAGAGGCATCCGCTCCCACGCCGGAAGTGGGGACCATCATTCGCCTTGCCATGGACGGACTGTGGATCGCCGACCTGGCCGGTTTTGCCCCACCTACATCTGCGATGCGAAAAAAAATGTTGAAGGTATTGATGGAGATGATGGAAAATGAAAGCCGCACTTTTTCTTCTTTTCGCGATCATCAGTGAAGTGATCGGGACCACCTCCCTGAAATTTTCACAGGGCTTCACGAAGCCTGTGCCAAGCCTGATCGTCGCCGTCGGCTATGGACTATCGTTTTACCTGCTTTCGATCAGCCTGAAGGAGATCCCCCTTGGCATTGCGTATGCACTCTGGTCAGGCATCGGGATCGTGCTGGCAATGATCGCGGGAATCCTCATCTGGCGCGAGCCGCTCGATTGGGCGCGCGTGACTGGTACGATCCTTATCATCGGCGGGATTGTGATCATGAACTTGTTTTCAAAAGTCACAGCCCATTAAAGGAACTTTTCAATGTCTATTTCAAGGAAAATTGTGATCGGCTTTTCGGCATTGACTGCGCTGGCAGGCAGCCTCTATTGGGTACTGGTCTTTACCGGCTTGTTCCCTGTAGAAGAGCTTGTGCCGGGCTATCAAAACTGGTTTATGTCGTTTCCCATCGCAGATGGTTGGATGTTTGTCTGCGCGGGTCTTGCTGCTGTTTACGCGATCAGGAATCATTCCCGCGCGGTGTTGTTTGCACCGCTTACAGGGGCCAACATGATATTTCTTGGTTTGTATGGTTTTCTGTATGGATACAATACAGGCTTGCTTTTTATCCTCACCCCGGACGAGCTCATAGAGATTGCCATCAAAGTTTATTGTCTCAGTGTTGGTTCCCTGCTCATTTACCATGGTTGGAAATTGAACGCGCTGAGCATGCCAACAGCTATAGATAGAAGCCATGCTTGATCGCCGACGCCCTGGGATAGGCATGTAATCGTGGGAAGTCCCTAAACATCACCCCTCACCCCTTCTCTCTTTTCCCGCCTCACTACTCACATTTCCATACATACGTTGGTTTATTCGATGCATAGGGATAATTCGGCGACGATGGCGAAACCCCGACCTGAGCACTTCCCGGCACGAAGACAAACCACAGATCCTTCAACTCTGCGGTCGCTGGGATATCGAAACGCAGCCAGGCATCCAGTTCCTGCCCCGGAAACAAAATGGATCCCAGAACGGTATAGTCCGCATAGCCCTGGCGATGTCCATAAATGGACTTGATCTCAGATTCCGCATAGAGCACGCTGAAGTTTTCGGAAACAGGTAATGCAATCTCTTCTCTTCCCATATTTTGGAACCCGACGTGAACCCAGAGAAATTTTTTGCCCGCAGTAGGCAGTCTCTGGGTG
>DASTJG010000284.1:0-10741 GCA_035716785.1 Anaerolineales bacterium | reverse complement strand
GCCAACGCGGACTCTTCATCGAAAGCCATGATCACACGCGGAGTGGGAATCCCTTCTCTCACCAGGATCTGACTGGTGACATATTTGTCCCCGCAGCGTTCCGCCACGAGCGGTGAATTGACCACCTTCACGCCGTTGGCTTCGTAGATTTTCGAGATATACAATCCACGCGAGTAGGAGATCGAGCGCTCAAACAAAACATCCACCGGCTCAGGAACGCGTGCAATGTCAAAATATAGATTGCCGTCGTTGATACGAACGACCTCTACATCTTTGTGCTTTTCCAGTTCTTCCAGCAAATATTTCTCTTCGACGCGTAAACGTGTGTATAAAAATCCAATGCGAGTCATTGTTAGCTCCTTTTGTTCAATCGTTGAATGACTTGTTGTGTGACCTGACTTGTCGTCAGGGAACCACCCAGATCAGGTGTAACCTGACCAGCAGCGATGCAGCTTTCCACCGCCTCACGCAAAGACGCGGCATGTGTTCTTTCGCCAAGATATTCCAGCATCATGACAGCGGCCAGGAATGTCGCGATGGGATTCGCCTTCCCTGTGCCGGACAGGATCGGCGCGCTGCCGTGGACTGGCTCGAACACCGCGGCACCTTCGCCAATGTTCCCTGAAGCCGCAACGCCCAGCCCGCCGACGAACATGCAGGACTCATCGCTCAGGATGTCGCCAAATAGATTCGTCGTCACGATGATCTCGAACTGCTCCGGGGCCCGCACCAGTTCCATTGCACAGGTATCCACGAGCATTTCGTGCATGGTAACGTCGGAGTAATCTTTGGCAATTTCCAAGGCAACCGTGCGAAACAGTCCGCAGGTTTGGCGTAAGACATTGGCTTTGTGAACGACATGGACCGTCTTGCGATTCATCTGGCGTGCCAGCTCGAACGCTTTGCGGAGGATCCGCTCAGAGCCTTTGCGTGTGATCACGCGTTCAGTGACGGCGCGTTCTCCGCTCTCGTCGAGGCACTCGATGCCGGAGTAGAGTCCTTCGGTATTCTCGCGGACAATGACCAGGTCAATGTTCGGTCGCGCGCAAGCATGCGGGATGGAGCGGCTCGGTCGCAGGTTTGCGAAAAGCTCCAGCGCCTGGCGCATCCGCACGACGGGTGAGAAATAACCGGGGAGATTGGGTGGTGTCGTCACAGCGCCAAACAAGGCCGCAGACGTAGAGCGGATCGCTTCCAGTGTCGCGTCTGGCAAGGGGGTGCCGTGCCGTTCGTAGGCACCAAAGCCAATGTCAGCACGAGTAAATTCCCAATCCAAAGGCAAGACACGCAAGACCTGCTCAGCGCAATCGATTACTTCCGGTCCGATGCCATCGCCAGGCAAGAGACAGATCGGATACGTCATGCCAGCAACTCCTGAATGCCGTGCGCTTTCAGGAAGTTGACAATGCCACCCGCTTCGGCGATCTTCAAGACAAAATCAGGCAACGGTCGCGCCTGATACTGATGCCCATTGGTGCGATTGAAAATTTCGCCGCTGGAAAGATCGACCTCGATCTCATCGCCCTCGGTAATGTCCGCCACTGCTTCTGGGCATTCGAGGATCGGCAAACCGATATTGATAGCGTTGCGGAAAAAGATGCGTGCAAAGGAGGCTGCGATGATGCACTTCGCCTGGGAACCTTTGATTGCAATCGGCGCGTGCTCGCGCGAGGAGCCGCAGCCAAAATTCTGCCCACCCACGATCACATCATTCGGTTGAACGTTCTTGGCATACTCTGGCTTGACTTCACAGAATACTTTCTTGGCCAGTTCGAGCGGATCGATCGTGATGTTATAACGGCCGGGAATGATCTCGTCCGTGTTCATGTTTTCTCCAAAAGTCCAGGCTTTGCCCATAAGGTTCTCCTTTTGTCTCACCACAAAGGGCACGAAGGAACACAAAGGAATTTAAAACCTTTGTGACTCTTTGTGTCCTTCGTGGTTAACGATTTTCCAAAATTCCGCGCGGGTCGGTGATGCGGCCCGTCAGCGCGGTCGCTGCCGCCGTGGCAGGACTCGCCAAATAAATCTCCGAGAGCGGACTGCCCATCCGCCCGATGAAGTTGCGATTCATCGTGGTGAGTGCACGTTCGCCCGGCGCCAGGATCCCGCCGTGGCGGCCGATGCACGCGCCGCAGCCCGTACCAGTCACTGTGCAGCCGGCGTCCATTAGGATTTCGATCAGTCCATTTTGTAGCGCTTTTTTGTAAATACGCGCGCTGGCAGGCGTGACGATCACGCGCGTATACGGATGCACCTTCCTGCCCTTGAGCATATTCGCCACAATCTCGAGATCCTCATAACGCGCGTTCGTGCAGGTACCGATGTAGACCTCCTGCACTTCCAAACCTGCGACCTGCTCCAGCGGTTTGACGTTGTCCACGTCCGGGTGGCAGGCCACTTGTGGCGCGAGTGTCGAGACGTCCAGCTCGAGGAGGCGCTCGTAGCGCGGGTTCAGCGGTCGGATCTGTTCGAATGGTCCTTTGCCTTTTGCCGGTGTCTCGTTTTCGAGATAGTCCAATGTCACCTGGTCGGCAGCGATCAATCCGCACTTCGCCCCGATCTCGGTGGACATGTTCGGGAAGATGATCCGCTCGTGCACTGGTAATTGATCGATATACTCGCCGCCAAATTCCACCGAGCGATAGGTGCCGCCATCCATGCCAAGCAGACCGGCAATGTGGATCATCACGTCTTTGGCATACACACCCGGCTGCGTGTGACCATGCAACTCCACGCGGATCGTTTCCGGTACTTTGAACCAGCATTTGCCGGTCACCCAGGCCACACCGATTTCCGTCGAGCCGAGACCTGTGCCGAACGCGCCCATCGCGCCGTAGGTGTTCGAATGTGAGTCCGCGCCGATGACGATGGACCCCGGTGTGACGAATCCCTCCTCGATCATCACCTGATGGCAGACACCCTGCTGAAACAAGTAAGGCAATTCCTGCTCCTTCACAAAATCGATGATCTTGCGATGGTTTTCGGCAGCCAGCACGTTCGGTGCCGGGTAGGCATGATCGAGATGAAGTACGACACGGTTCTTATCCAGGATCGGTTTACCAATCTCGCGAAAAGCCTTGATCGCCAGCGGCGTGGTGTTGTCGTGGCTCATGATGTAATCCACGTCCAGCAACAGGATCTCGCCTGCCTTCACAGTCCTGCCGGCTTTGCGGGAAAAAATTTCTTCGATCAATGTACCCATAGTTCCTCCAAATGCAGAGTGATGAATGCAGAATGATGAAACACAGGTCTTATTCTGCATTTTGCATCCATTATTTGTTGTTTCCGTTATATTTTTTCAGCACCATGCGCGTCTCGGTCCGTCGGACGCCCTGCACGCCGCGGATCTCCTCGATCAGGTTGTTCAACGCCATTACATCTTCCACATTGACAAAGGCATTGATGTCAAAATCTCCGGTAATCTCGTAGACATTGGCAACGTTCTTGAACCCCCGCAGACGGCGAACAACCGATGACGTATAAACATGCGAGTCGACTTCCAACATGACCATGGCACTGATATCGTGTGGAATGACATCGATCGCGCGCCCCGTGACCTGTTCGGCGATCTCGAAGATATCCGAGTCGAAAAGCTGTTTCCGATCATCGCCCAGATTTTTGATCCGCGTAACGATCACTTCCAGTTCTGCCATGCTGACTTCAATGCCGTATTCTTCAAGCCGCGCCGCGACAGCACTTTTGCCGGTGTATTTGTCGATCACGATCTTGCGCTCGCGCCCCAGCAGGGATGGATCGAACGGTTCATAGGTACGCGGATCTTTGAGAATGCCGTTGGTGTGCACGCCGCTTTTGTGGCTGAACGCGTTCTGACCGGTGATGGGTTTGTTCGGCGCAAGAAAAAACCCCGAGACTCTTTCCAGATAACTTGAGAGGTTCATCAGAGGCTCGAGGTTATATTTCTGTATTCCATCCAGGTTGTGAAATGCGACAATCGTCTCGGCGAGATCCGGAATTCCCGTACGTTCGCCCAGTCCGTTGACCGTGGTATGGACGCAATCCGCGCCGCCGCGGATGCCGGCCATGGCATTCGCCAGGGCAAGCCCATAATCGTCATGGCAATGTAGATCGATTTTGCAGGGAAGCAGCCGCTCGCGCAGCGCGCAGACTCTTTCGAACATGATGTGCGGCTGCATGATACCGAGTGTGTCCGCAAAGCTGATGCGGTCCGCGCCCGCTTCGATGGCCGCGTTGCAAACACGCACCAGGAACTCAAAGTCCGTACGGGTCGCGTCTTCGGGCGTGTAGCGCACTTTCAAGCCAAGGCTGCGGGCATAGGCGATATGTTCGCAAATGATTTCAATCGCCTGCTCCTGGGTTTTATGCAGCTTTGAATCCAGATGGATTTTTGAGGTCGCATAAAAGATCGCGACGCGGTCGGCGCCGCAGGCTTTGACACGATCGATACTTCCACGGGTGGCAATCGAATGGGCAACGATCTCCGCCCGCAGTCCAAGCGAGGCGATGTTTTCCACTGCCCTGGCGATGCTCGGTGCGACGCTCGGATCGCCCGCCTCGATCATCTCCACCCCCACTTCATCCAGCAGGCGCGCGATCTCGATCTTTTCATCAATCGTAAAATTGACATAGGGAGTCTGCTCGCCCTCACGCAATGTTGTATCCAATATTTCAAGCATAGGTTCTCTCCTTTTTGGAGTCCAACGACTCTTGTCGTTGAAATTGCGAAGTCTGGAGACTTCGGACTCCAAGTAAACAAAAAGCGCTCTCCGTTGTCGGAGAGCGCTTGGGTATACAGGTAGGTATGAAGAACTACAATGAGTTTTCGTCTATTTTCCTGTTCAACCAAACGAAGCCCAATTCCGACAACCGAAGTTGCAGATTGGGCTTGCGCTTAGACTTGGTTTCAAAACAGAAAATAGAACTCATAGATATTGGGCGGTATTCTACTACCCTTGCGAAATATGTCAATGGTTTTAATAGAATCAATTTGAAACAAAATCACCGAAGCTTAGAGAACTTTGCTAAGGAATGTAAGGACGGCACGGTTGAATTGTTCGGGCCGCTGCAGCGGTGCGAAGTGACTCACGCCGGGAAGATAGATAAACTCCGCATTTGGAATGCTGCGTGCGAGATATTCGGCATGTTCGCGCTTGATGAATTCGTCATACTCGCTGTGTACGATCGTAACCGGAACGCTGATCTTTGCCAGATCGCTTGCTGAATAATTGGGCTGTGTTCTCTGCATCAGGCCGACCGCCTCGGAAAACTTATCGAATTGATCTGGCGTTGCCGATAGACGTGCATAATCTTTTTTATGCCGGCTGAGACACCGTCCGATGACAGGGGTGAATTCGAATTCCTTTGTGCCGCCTGGGTCCATGTTGCAGGCAAAGAAAAACACACCTGCAGCCCGGGCAGGAGTTTTGTCAGCCAGGATCAAGGCTGTGCACGCACCATCGCTCCAGCCGACCAATCCCGCCCTTTCAAGATGCAATGTATCCATGACCGCCAAAACATCAGATGCCATCAACTCATATGAGTATGGCCGTTCGTCGCGCGTGCTGCGGCCATGACCGCGGCTATCGATCACAACAGCGCGATATCCACTCTTGAGCAATGCCGGGACCTGATAACCCCAATTGCCACTATTGCCCATGCCGCCATGCAGCAGGATTACCGGCACGCCAGAGCCGTATGCTGCGTACCAGATCCGGGCGCCGTCGTGTTTGACATAGCCCTGCTCCTTTGCATCCTGCAACGGCGCGGCGCCGTCCGTTTCAAACCTGACAAGGTCATCGTCATGCATTTCCATTTTGATCTCCTTAACTGTAAATCAGGCTTTACTTCTCTGCAGTCCCCTTCTCAAAACAGACCGCTTCACTCATCCGCTTGATCTCACAGACATCATCCGTAGTGGCTTTACTTCTTCAGCGTTTGGCAAGCATTCTTGAATTATGAGAGTCATTGACACTCTCCTCGAAATGCTGCACTGATTTCTTGTTGGACAAACAGCAACAAATTCACCAAAACAGCAGTTTACAGATTATACATTCGCTAATGTATGTCGCGCGGGTAATACGCTTTCTCCTCATCTTGAAATATTGGAGAAGATTAATTACCCATATGGGGAATAGCCTTACCCGTCTATACCTCTACAATTACCCTAACGGGTCACCCCGAACCATTGGAGAGAAGGAGCAAATTACCCTATGAACGAGATCAACACTGGCGATACTGCCTGGATCCTCATTGCCACAGCCCTTGTGATGATGATGACCCCGGCACTAGCATTCTTTTACGGCGGCATGGTTCGAAAGAAGAACCTGCTTTCAACCATCAACTTGAGCTTCATTACGGTCGGTTTGATCAGCTTGCAGTGGGTGCTCGTGGGCTATAGCCTGGCGTTTGGCAAAAGCATTGGCGGACTGATCGGCGGCATGGACTTTTTCGGATTATCCAACGTGGGCGCTGAACCCAACGCGGACTACGCTGCCACCATCCCTCACCTTGCCTTTTCCGCCTATCAGATGATGTTTGCCGTCATCACTCCCGCGCTGATCACAGGCGCGTTCGTCGAACGGGTCCGTTTCAAGGCATTTCTGATATTCACCGTTTTGTGGGCGACCTTCGTCTATGACCCGGTTGCTCACTGGGTCTGGGGCGTTGGTGGGATCCTGCGCAACCTGGGCGCGCTGGATTTCGCCGGCGGGACCGTGGTACATATCACAGCCGGATTCTCCGCTCTGGCGTTTGCAATGGTGCTCGGGAAACGCAAATGGTTCGGGCAGGCCATCATGGAGCCCAGTAACATTCCCCTCACCGTTCTGGGCGCGGGGTTGTTGTGGATGGGCTGGTTCGGCTTCAATGGAGGCAGCGCGCTGGCCGCCAACGGACTGGCAGTGAATGCAATCGTCACCACAAATACAGCGGCAGCCGCGGCAGCAGTGGTCTGGATGTTCCTGAGCTGGAGAGACAACAAACCGAGTGTGCTCGGTATCGTCACCGGCGCGGTGGTGGGACTTGTTGCGATCACACCCGCCGCAGGCTTCGTCACGCCGCTCTCTGCCATCGCAATTGGCGGTTTGGCCGCCCCAATCAGCTACTATGCCATCAAAGTGCGCCAAAAATGGGGCCTGGATGAGTCTCTGGACGTGTGGGCCTGTCACGGCATGGGCGGCACCTGGGGCGCTCTGGCCACCGGTCTGTTTGCGACCAAACTGGTCAATCCCTTGGGCAACGATGGCTTGTTCTATGGCAACCCGGCCCAGTTCCTGATCCAGGCCGTTGCTGCAATCGTTGTCATCGCATTTGCCTTTGGCATGACCTTTGTTCTCGCCAAACTCATCCATCGCTGGGTGGGGCTGCGCGTCACCGAAAATGAAGAGGAAGTGGGACTCGATATTAGCGAACACGGCGAACGAGCATACGTCTAATCCGGAGAAAAGGAGATTGATCATGACCAAGAAAATTGAAGCCATCTTCCGCGAGGAAAAACTCACCACGGTAAAGGAAGCGCTCTATGAGATCGGGATCATCGGCATGAACGTGACCGAGGTACGCGGGCATGGCCGCCAGGGCGGCATCGAGCTGGCCGGACGGACCGGGACTTACCGGGTGGATTTCCTCCCGCGCATTCAACTCAACATCATCCTCAGCGATCACAATGTGGAAAAGACCATCGAGACCATCCGGAAGGCGGCGCAGACTGGAAGTATCGGCGATGGACTGATCTTCGTTTATCCCGTTGAGGATGTCATCCGTATTCGTACGGGAGAACGCGGACACGATGCTCTCACCTATGAGGGCGATATTGATATGCTCGCAGAAGGCGGCGTAAAGGTGGAAGTGCAAATGCAGGCTACCGACTGACGTCCGCTTCAGTCTATCACCCAGAGGTACCCGGTTTGTCCGTTGAACCGGGTACCTCTTTTTGATTTAAGTGCACCCATTTGGGTGAGGGAATTTTCTGCATTCTTTACTGATGAACACAAACTACTGCACAAAATTCTCCATTAGGGGAATAGGCATTTCGATGGATTTCCATAAAATGAAAACCATCCTGATCATTTTCAAATTCCAGGTGTTCTGAGGTCAACTATGTTTTTCGCTCTACTTATCTTCGTGTTAGCCTACATTGCCATTGCAAGTGAAAAATTCCCTCGCCATTGGATCGCTCTCATCGGGGGCGGGTTATTGATCGTGTTTGGTGTACTGAGTCCATTGGAGGCGTTTTCCTATATTAATTGGGAAACGCTCGGACTCCTCGCCGGAATGTTCACACTGGTTTCCATCCTGCAGGAGGCAGGTTTCTTTTCGTGGCTGGCAATGACAGCCTTGCGAAAGGTCAATTACCATCCCGCCTATCTGTTTGTGATCCTGATCGTGTTGTCAGCAGTGATGGCTATGTTCATGGACAGTATTACAGTCATGCTGTTCCTCTCCGCCCTCACTCTGCAACTCTGTCGTTTGTTGAAGCTCGATCCGGTTCCGTTGATCATCGCGGAAGTCTGCGCTGCGAATACCGGCGGCGCGGCAACGCTGGTGGGTGACCCTCCGAATGTCATCCTCGGCACAACGCTGGGATTCAATTTTTCAGATTTCGCCACACACACCGGGCCGGTCTCGGCAATTGCAGCACTGCTTCTGTTGATCGTTTTCTACGTATCGAATCGCAAGGCCCTCATGAAAGCCCATGATGCGCTTACTCCTCAAATCATTGAGGAAATCGACATTCTTCACAAGGAACCGCTTCATGCTCACATGACGCGCGTTGGATTGACAGGTTTCCTGCTGGCTGTCATTTTGTTGATTTTCCACTTCCCTTTGAGCGACTTGACCGGGTTGCACATCAGCGCCGCGGTGGCCGCGCTAGTTCCCGCCGTATTGGCGTTAGTCTTCATGCGCAATGCCGATCGCAAAAAAGCAGTCCTCAAAGTAGACATTGAGAGCATCGTATTCTTTGCAGGTTTATTTGTATTGATCGGTGGACTGGAAAAAGTAGATGTTTTCAAATTTATAGCAGCCGGTCTGGTGAATGTTGCTGAAACCAATCAAAGCGGATTTGTCATGGCGCTGCACTGGCTCCCCGGGCTGGTCAGCGGCATCGTGGACAATGTTCCTCTCGCCTTAGCCATGAGTTATGTGATCAAAGACCTGGCTGCAATTCCCGGCATGCCCGCGCTCGGCTTGATGGTCTGGTCACTGGCATTGGGCGTGGACATCGGCGGCAACCTCACACCGATAGGCGCCTCTGCCAATGTTGTGGCGTATTCGTTCATGGAAAGAAATCACGGCGCGATCGGCTGGATGCGCTGGATCAAGGTAGCTGTGCCTCCCACGATTTTAGCGATGCTCCTGGCGTCCATGCTGGTCATGCTCAAAGGACATTTTGGCTGGTACTAGATCCCAAAATATTAACATCAGATTAGGAAACGCCGAGTTAGGCACCGTAACAAATCTTATTGCATGCTGGCCATCCAAATATAGAATGGCACCAAGCGGTTGGAAAACACTCCAACCGCTTGGGTGTTTTTCTTTGGCCGCCTCATTTAACACCCAACATCAGAGAACACCCATTTGGGTAAGAGATTCTTCTGAATTGCATGCCTGCACGTAACATCTAATCCAGCGCGGGTACGGAAAACGACAAACAAAATTCTCCATTGGGGTAATAGGCAATTTGATCCATTTTCATAAAATGAAAACCAAGTTGACAACGTTGATTCCAAAACTTGTCAGCAGCACAATTGGCATTAGTTATCATTTTGTTTCCATGCTCATGCTTGAAGGACAAATTGGCTGGTACTAAAACGTTGCTCGTCAATCTGTTGAATCAAAGAACGTATCACGATAAGGAGAAGAAAAATGAACTACACAAAAAAACGCTGGATATGGATTTTGTCATTAGCACTGACGATGGCACTCGTGCTGGTCACACCTGCCTTTGCACAGGATGGCACACCGCCATCCGAAGAAGTTGTGGATGCCACCCTGAGTTTAAATATCATGTGGATGATCATCGGTGGGTTCCTGGTATTTTTCATGCAGGCCGGTTTTGCCCTGGTAGAAACAGGTTTTACTCGCAACAAGAACGTGGCCCACACAATGATGATGAACATGATGGTCTTTTGTATTGGCGCGGTTGGATACTGGTTGACGGGATTTGCCTTTCAATTTGGCGGTGTCAACGCTGCTTATCCTGAAGTGGCGCGTGTCGGTGTCATTGCCGGGGAATGGGCGCATTCACCAATCACGTTGGGAGATTGGTCCGGCTTCCTTTCCACCCCATTGATTCGCTTTGGTCAGTTTGGATTTCTGGGCGGCAGTGGTTTCCTCCTGGCCGGTTTTGGAGCCAATGCAGGCTTGCTCGCCTTCTTCCTGTTCCAAATGGTGTTCATGGATACTGCCGCGACCATCCCTACTGGCTCCATGGCAGAACGGCTAAAATTCATCGGCTTTGTGCTCATGGGTCTCTGGGTGAGCATGTTCATCTATCCGGTTGTGGGCGGTTGGATCTGGGGTGGCGGCTGGCTGCAGAATCTGGGTCGCAGTGTGGGACTGGGAAATGGTGCCGTTGACTTTGCTGGCTCGGGCGTTGTGCACATGATCGGTGGCGCACTTGGACTGGCAGGAGCGATCGTGATCGGCCCGCGCATTGGCAAGTTCAACAAGGATGGATCTGCAAATACCATCCCTGGTCATAGCATTTCACTTGGTGTGCTTGGAACCATTATCCTGTTCTTTGGATGGTTCGGCTTCA
>DASTJG010000283.1:0-15902 GCA_035716785.1 Anaerolineales bacterium | reverse complement strand
CAGATCAACTGGGTAATCTTAAAAGTGAAAATACGTTGTTCGCGTTCGTACGCACCTGCGAAATGGTATCTTCCACCATTTCGGTTGTCCGGTCGCGCAGTTCAATGCCCTTTTTCTGGATCTGCATCCGAGTATCTTTTCCAGATTGCGGCGCCAGCAATAGCATCGTTACGGCGCCAGCTAGGCTGCCGATCAACATGCCAACCAAAACGCCAAATATGTATTTATGTTTTTGATTCTCGTGGATCATTTTGTTTTCTCCTTATTGACTGATCATGAGTGCTATTTGCGGTTTGGGATCAGCAAGACAGACAGATATTTATTCGCCTCCCGGTCCCGGGCGACCAAGATAAATACCTACATCCTCCCGCTCTTCTTCCGTCAACTTCAGAAGACCTGCCAGCCAATTGATGAGGCTGGTAAGGATCTTTAATCCCGCTAAAAAACTCTTCGGAGCCTCCTGTTCACGAAAGGAACTATCCATTCGTCACCTCCCATGTTTATGGATTAATATGGCGCTCGCTGGTCGTCGTTTGAGTGGTGCCCACCACAGGTCCACGCGGACGGTAAAAAAGTACCCAGACTATTCTTTCCACGGCCCATGCGATCAAGGCATAGATCAGCATTGCAAAGAAGGATGAGAGTTCCAGCACGTTGCTGCCGGCCGAGGGTGTTGCGACCATTCCTTCAAATGGGAACAGGAACAGGTAAGTAGACCAATAAATCAAGGCAACGATTGGGCTCTCGGGGTTGGCGCCGATCAGTTTTAGTCCAATGCGGAGCGCAATGAGGGCTTCGAGGATGCCCAGGAACAGCCAGATCAACTGGGTAATCTTAAAAGTGAAAATACGTTGTTCGCGTTCTGGTTCCTGCTGTACTGACTTAACTTCTGTCATTCTGTCGTTTGACATTTTGACCTCTCTTTCTGAATATGACCGTGATTGACTAACAATAATGAGGAAGATCACCCTCGCCGCACTGAATGCGCCGCTTGTTATCATGAGCAGGGATGTCACCACCCCTGCTCATCTATTTCATAAGCTTGCAACTACATCATCCCTGTCCTCGCGATCAGCGGCGGCCGGCAACCATCTTATAGATCCACAGCAGAACTACGGAGCCCACCAGTGTTACCAGCAGGGTTGGAAGGGTGATGGCATCGTTGATTGTCCCGACGCCCAATAAGGGGCTGATAAAGTAACCGGCCAGAAACGCGCCGACGACACCGACCACGATATCGAGCAGCAGGCCCTGTTGCGAATTCGTGTGCATGATCCGACTGGCGATATAACCGACGATCGCTCCGGCAATGAGATATATGATGAGGTTCATTTCTTTCTCCTTTTGAGTTTTTCAAATGCACGGTTGCCCGTGTTTTCTCCTTCCGATGGGAAGGAGTTGCGACACTACGCCGATCGTTTACGGGGGGCGGGTTCAGTTTTCCTATCCAGGCTGGACTCAAACTCCGTCACGCGCTTTTCGATCTCATTGGCTGCGTGCTGGCGGGTGTAGCCGTACTTTTCCTGAAGCAATCCGGCGAGGACATCGAACTTACCGGCGGCCCGTTCCAGATCGTCGTCGGTGAGTTTGCCCCACCAAACCTTGGCTTCCCCTCGGATTTGTTTCCACTTGCCTGCGAATACATCTTTATTCACGGATCCTCCTTCGGATCATTTGAAAAAGCTGTCCCAATTTACGCCGGCGCTCGGGGCAGCATACTGCGCCGGATTCGAGTCTATTATTTCAGCCAGGTGGCGTCATCAAGTACGAACGCTCGCGGCAACAGACCGCAGGCGTTCGGCCACACGCTCGGGGGTTTCACCTTTACTGATAAATGCATCGGCGCCCGAAGAGAGGGCAGCTTGCTGACGGGCGTCCAGATGGCTGATAAGAACAATGACCAGCGCGGCCGGGCAGGCGCTGCGGAGTTGATCCAGAGCCATGCTGGGCGAGGCGCTGGGGAGCAACTCCCAATCAATCAATAATATATCTGTATGACTGACGGGTGCTTGCGTCAACGCAGTCGCCCAGTCCGCGGCTTCTCCAATCACTTCCATGTTGAGGTCCAGCAACATGAGACGCAGAGCGGAGCGTTCTTCTGTTAAAGCGTCGGCTAGATATACGCGGATCATGTACTCATCGTACAACAAACACTCCCCAGGCGCATCCAACGCCTGGGGAGTATCTGTCTCCGCCACTTGGGGGAGACGCATAAGGTTAGATCATCATCAGGTGTGCTGTGGGAACAGCAATAAAGATCTTGATCACGGCTGGATATGCCCCGTTCGGAGCCAGCCTCTTTGCTGCCAGGCATCCACATATTTGGGATCGGGCCAGCTTTCAAGAGGATTGAAATCCGAAAATTCGACCGGCAAAATGAGACCACGCCGATCTGGCTGTGCCCAGCCAAATTCAATCTCGCGATCACAGTTCCCGCAATTTACAAAGAACTCATCGCTCTCCCGGTTGGTCTCTCCCTCATAGATTTCATAGTCTTCCGGTTCAGAAGCAGAATCATCTTCCTCGAACTCGCCGAAGTCACCTCTCTGAACTTCATCGTCTGCATTTGCCTCGACCTTTTCCTTAAACTCATATTGCCAGTGGTGGTTATCCTTGAGTGGTCCCCATTCACGCCAGCTTTCACTGTCATTCCCAGCCTGGATGTTCCAAAGGTGAGTGACGATCAATTCATGACCACCGCATTTGTTGCAGGTGAACTTCGACATATCCTTATTGTTCATGTCCATACTCCTTCTCTGAAATCAGACCAACCGACATTCCTGAATCGTGCAGGAATTATTCTCATTGGTTCGATCAGGGCAAACCACCCCACAATTCGTACTAATACGAACACTCCCCGATTACGCCCATCAACCAGGGAGTGTTTGTCTCCGCAAGTTGGGGGAGGTCTCAAATTTAGATGCTCCGTGCCGTTTTTGGGCGCGCAGCATCATGCGGGACCGTCATCCATTATTCACGTTAAGCAGATGGCGGCTTGGAGTTGCTGACGTTTCGCACCAGCCAGATGATGCCGAATACTGCCAGCACCATGAGACCGGCAGGGATCAGCCACATGAAGATCATCCCAACCCAACCGAGCGGGGAGGGAGTGGAAGGGTACCAATTCTCCCTCATGCCGTTGGGTCCCATCATGCCCCACTCATGATTGCGCCAGTCACCCATCAACATGCCTGTTCCAAACAGGATCAAAATGATGACGAAGCTAATAATTCCAACGAGCAACCAGTTAACTTTTTGCATTTTGTATTTCCTTTTATAGATGGAGTCCATCCATAGCGCGGGTAGTTTTCAGGCATTCCAGTTCGTCAACTACTGCAGATTTAGATCAAACAGCAGTAGACCAGGGATCTGGACGTTCTTCCGTCAGCGTATCAGCTAAATACACGCGGATCCTATACTCATCTTATAACAAACACTCCCCGGTCACATCCATCGACCGGGGAGTGTTTCTCTCAGCCACTTGGGGGACATCGTACTCGATAATTGCGCCCGCACTGCCGGATGGGCACTCTTTCCTCTGCGGGGACCTGCGGCGAGTATGTTCGGCAAGGTCTGTCCCAATATGTGACGCAGGCAAACAAAACCCCGCCGTGCAGCGGGGCTAATTTTCTAAATATGAACAAATTTTAAAGCAGACTACATGGTTGGCACTGTGAGTCCAAGTTGATCAAGGATACCCATCAAACCCCCACCTTCGACTGGCTCGACAACCCATGAAGCGACCTTGCTACCCTTGATTATCACCCTACAGCGTTCGTGCGGCATGGCAAAGGATTTGTTAGTAGCAGGAGTCACCCCTAATCCCACGGAACTCAGGTCGAGATCTCCGCTATGTGTCCCTTTAATTTCTGTCGAAATCTTTACGACATGCCCATCCAAGCCATCCAAGCCATCCACGTGGAAATGATAATCAAGGTTTGGGAAAGCCTTTTTCAGGTTCTTGTTTATTCCTATCCAAGCTTCGCGCCTCATGAGCTCAGGAACGGGTCCGCTGAATTGACAATCATTGCTGACAAGAAATTTTGCCTTCTGGTAATCCCCCCTCTGGACAGAATCCAATAGGGCTTGCACTATTTCTCTCGGATTCATGATGTTCTTCCTTTACTTTCAATTGAACTGCTTCAATGCAATTGGGCCTGGGTCTAAATGGACGCTCCCTTTAGAGCATCCTCCATGCCCCCATCTGATAAACTCCTTGTTTATTTATTAGCCATATTCAGTGTAACACACTACTGGGTCAAAATACGCGACATGACAAACCTGTAGGGATATTCATTCTTTTTCTTTGTCCAGAAATCTTTCGCTGAACGTATCTTCGTCTCCCGTGCCTTGATAAGCCTGAGTTCATTATCCCTGAATGCGCCGACTTCCCAGAGTTTCTTTTCTACAAATTCTTCGCGCGAATATCCCAGCATTTTGATCGGGAATGGGTTTACATCTGTGATCGCGCCTGTCTCGGCGTCCAGAATCAAGCTCCCATCCTGGGCAGCTTCGAAGAGGCGGCAGTAAAGAAGCTCTGAAGTTCTTATTTTTTGTTCCTTATCCATCTCGACTTTCCTTGTCAGGCTCTTTATCACGGGTTGGATGCCCGTTTTGCACGAAGCATTAATTAATCAGACATCTCGAACGTATGAACAAATATATCAATTTTTAATTTTAAAACAAACACTCCCTTACCACATCCACCGGTCGGGAAATATTTGTCTACGCCCATTGGGGGAGATTCGAATGGCTAAAAACTCATTAAGCATTTGCTCCCTCAAAGTGCTACAATGATATTGAGAGATTGCGCCTGCATCCGGGGGAGTTCCTGCTGGCTTTCCTTCCCTCCCAGTAAAGGAGTTTGTCATGGAAAAGAAGAATCCATTACTCGCGGGGCTGCTTAACATGCTGGTGCCCGGCTCGGGTTATTGGTACGTGGATCAGGATCGCGGCCGTTTCATCAAGACACTGATTGTTGGAATCGCAGCGATCGGCGCATTAATCGTGCTTGGAAATTTAATCCAAAGATCGGCTGATATTCCCCTTCCGCAAGGCCTGTGCATTGGCGTCCTTTTGCTGTTCGCGCTCGTGCCACTGTTCCTGAAGGGCCAGAAAGCTGCCGTGCATCACAATTATGTACTGGATAGCGCCAGCCTGTACACGTCAAGGCAGCGAGGAAACAATGAAGCCCAACTTGAAAGAAATCAAGACTTGCGTGACAAGGGTATGATCTCGAAACAGGAATACGACAGCCGCAAGGAAAACATCACTTCGAAGAAATAAAGACCTGTGTGTCAAAAACCTGTTCGGCCAAAAAGCCTGAAACGCCCTATCGCGTCTTTTTGAAGAACTTGCCAGGCATTTTCCAGCGATAGATCGGGAGTTGGAGAAGATCGATCAATATCTGGAGGATGAACGATTGTACCGCTGGATCAAGGCGGATCTGTCGAGTGTATCTGAATGATGTACCTGTCGATACGACGTTGTTGCGCTGGGCGGACCTGATCCTGCCTGTTCTCAGCCATTCCCGAATTCTGCACCAGAAACTATCTTAACAAGAATAATTACGCTCGAGCCATAAATGTGTGAAGGATTCAGAGTCGGTGCAGCCTTTTTATGTGCCTTATAATTGAATCATGTCGACGCCTGTCTTAGCCACGAAACTCTACATCCCTCCGCCCCGGCAGAAAGCCGTCTCGCGTCCCCGTTTGGTGGAACGCCTGAACGCAGGTTTGCAGCACACCCCTGGCATCCTCCTCATCTCCGCCTCCGCCGGCTCCGGGAAAACGACACTGGTCAGTGAATGGGTGAATAGTCTAAACCCTTCGAAAAAAACCTCAGCCATAGATCGTAAATCGAAAATCCCAAATCAAGTGGCTTGGTTGTCGCTGGATGAAGGCGATAACGATCCCACTCGCTTCCTCATTTATCTTGTCTCTGCTATGCAAACAGTTCTTCCAGAGATTGGAATGGAACTGCTGGCTGCGCTTCAATCACCCCAACCGCCCCCGCTTGAAACTATCCTAACGGCACTGTTGAATGAAATCTCCACGTTTCCAGATGATTTCATCCTCATTCTCGATGATTACCATGTCATCGAATCCAAACCGGTGGATCAAGCTCTCACGTTTTTGATGGAGCACCTGCCTCTCCGAATGCATCTGGTCATCGCCACGCGTGAAGATCCACAGCTCCCCCTGGCACGGTACCGCGCCCGGGGTCAATTGACCGAACTCCGCGTCAGCGACTTGCGGTTCACATCTGCTGAAGCCGCCGAATTTCTCAATCAGGTGATGGGACTACACCTCTCGGCTGAAGACATCACCGCGTTGGAAAACCGGACCGAAGGCTGGATTGCCGGCCTGCAGCTTGCCGCACTCGCTATGCAGGGACAGAAGGATACGGTCGGCTTTATCAAGTCTTTCACGGGCAGTCATCGTTTCGTACTCGATTACCTGATGGAAGAAGTTCTCCAACGACAGCCTGAGACGATTCAAACATTCTTACTGAGGACTTCCATTCTTGAGCGTCTATGTGCTTCACTGTGCGAGGCGGTATTGTGTACACCATCAGGTTCCGGACAGGAAACCCTGAATTATCTGGAGTCTGCCAACCTGTTCATCGTCCCGCTGGATAACGAGAGACATTGGTATCGCTATCACCGTCTGTTTGACGATCTGCTCCAACAGCGGCTGCGACAGGGTACAACCGTTATGGAGAGCAAGGAGGGTGGCGTGGCTGTCTATCATGTCCGCGCCAGCACCTGGTTCGAGGAGAATGGGTTCGAGAATGAGTCCTTTCAGCATGCCATCGCTGCGAGGGATTTCGAACGAGCCGCCCGGCTGGCAGAGACATCCTGGTCGGCAATGTTCCGGAGCACCATTCAGAACACCACATTCCTTGGCTGGATGAAGGCGTTGCCAGACGAGTTGATCCGTGCCCGCCCCGTTCTCAGCGTGGGATATGCCTGGGCGCTCTTGGATGTCGGTGAAATGGAGGCGGCAGAAACGCGGCTCCAGGATGCCGAACGCTGGCTCGAGACAACAGAATCAAAACCATCCGGGAAAATGACCGTTGTGGATGAAGATGCATTCCGTTCTCTCTCCTCGACGATTTCCTTTGCCCGCGCTTTTCTGTCCCTTGCTTTTGGCGATGTCGCCAGCACGCTGAAACACGCCCGGCAGGGCCTCGCCAGCCTGCCTGAAGCGGATCATTTTCAGCGTGCTTCCGCAGCGGCCCTGCTGGGTGCTGCTTTCTGGCGGAGTGGTGAATTGGAGACAGCCTGCAACTATATGACCGAAGGTGTGGCTGAAATCTATAAGGCGGGTAATCCCGATTTTGCCATTACGGGTATTGTTGGGCTGGCCGATATCAGGATGACACAGGGCCGCCTCTGTGAGGCAGTACGACTCTATGAACGCACACTGCAAACAACGTTGGAGCATGGCGAGCCCTGGCTGCAGGGAACAGCGGATCTGTATTTGGGCCTGGGTATGTTGTCCATTGAGCGGAACGATCTGGACACCGCCGAACAACACCTTCATAAATGTGAGGAACTTGGCGCGCAGGCTGGGCTACCCGATTGGAAGTATCGTCTAGCGATCGTCCAGGCGAAATTTAATGAAATCCGGGGAAACCTGGATGGATCGCTTAACAGGCTTCAAGAGGCGGAGCAACTATATTATCGGAGTCCGCTCCCCGATGTGCGCCCTGTATCCGCATTGAGAACGCGTATCTGGGTTAGACAGGGAAGGCTGAACGAAGCTCTGGGGTGGGTACGTGAAAAAGGCTTATCCGTGGATGACGATCTCAGTTTCATGCGCGAATTCGAGCATGTTACCCTGGCAAGGGTACTGATCGCCGAATTCAAACTCGAGCATGCAAATCACTACATCCTTGAGTCCCTTGAATTACTGGAACGCCTCCTGGATGCAGCAGAAAGCGGGGGAAGAGCCGGCAGTATGATCGAAATCCTTATCCTGCAGGCGCTTGCTCATCATACTCGTGGGCATGGAACCATTGCTCTCGCTTCATTGGAGCGCGCGCTGTCCCTGGCGGAACCGGAGGGCTACATCCGCACGTTTGTGGATGAGGGAGAGCCCATCAGAGAACTTCTGACAAAGCTTAAGGCGCAAGGGACGGGCACAAAAACTCACATTGAAAAACTGCTAACTGCCTTCTCGCAACCGGCGACTATTCCTCAATCTGAAATCGAAAATCAAAAATCCGAAATCCCCGAATCTCTTAGCCCGCGTGAACTGGAAGTCCTTCGTCTCATCGCCCAGGGACTCTCGAATGATGAAATTAGCAAAAGACTCTTCCTGTCCCTGAGCACAGTGAAGGGCCACAACCTGAAAATCTTTGGCAAACTGGGGGCAAAAAGCCGTACCGAAGCCGTCGCCCGCGCCCGCGAGCTGGGTCTGCTGTAATTCCCAAAACAATACTCAGAACAATACTTTTGGTTCTATCCGCCAATACCGGGCACCCGGTATATTACTCGTACACCTAATAAAAGGTATATGGTCATGTCCAGTCATTCTGAACCAAACATCAACCCCGAGCAGCCTGTCAACTATCAGATCAGGATCGAAGGTCATCTGAGCGAACAGTGGACAGACTGGTTTGAAGGTTTGACGGTCAGCCTGGAGGAAAGCGGCGCGACCTGCCTGACAGGACCGATCGCCGACCAGGCTGCGCTCTATGGCTTGCTCAAAAAAGTCCGCGATCTGGGTATGCCTTTGGTCTCAGTGAATCGAATTAAACCCAACCATCCAACTACATCAGGGACCCGTTCATCACAAATTACGAAACACATCAAAAGGAGTAAAAAATGAATACGACCAGCAAAGTTACGACAATCGGAGATACGAAAACAATACTTTCGACATTATGGGTGTTCTTATCAGTCAATTACATTTATTGTGATCATCTCGGCTTCATGGAACCTGGGGTCGTGAAAGACCTGCTGACGGGGCGTGTAGGATCTATTCAACTGACCCCGGAATTCCTGCTGGGGGCTGCCATCCTGCTCGAGATTCCATTTGCAATGATTGTCCTCTCCCGGGTGTTGAAGTATGGTGTTAATCGCTGGGCGAATATCATCGCTGCTGCGGTTCTGATTGCTGTTCAATTGGGGACAATGGGGATGGGAACTGCGCCACGCCTCGTGTATTTGTTTTACAGCGCCATAGAGATCGCATGCAACCTGATCATTATCTGGCTTGCCTGGAGATGGAATGCTCCTGAAGCATAAGTCAGGTAACAAAGAGATAAGAATGGAACAAGGAGAACAAAAATGAACGACACACAGAAAATTGGTGGTTTTGCCGCATTGATCCATGCAGCGGCTTATGTGTTTGGCATCGTATTGGCTGTTACCGTGATCTTCCCCGTCATGACCGCCGACCCCGGCAGGTATATTGCTTTTGTCGCAGACAATCAGGCCATCGTGTTTGTATGGAACCTGGTTGCTTATTGGGTATCCGCCGCAACGCTGGTCGTCATGGCTCTGGCGCTCTACGAACGGTTGAAGGCTGGCTCGCCGGCCCTGGCGCAGACGGCAACCGTCTTTGGGCTTATCTGGGCCGGACTGATCATTGGCAGCGGTAATCTAATGCTCAGAGACATAAGCGTAATCGCCGAACTATATGGTCACAGCCCGGCTCAAGCTCAGACGACCTGGCTGGCACTTGAGGCCGTGGAAAATGGCATCGTGAGCGGGAATGAGCTTGTAGGCAGCTTATGGGTTTTGCTGCTAAGCATTGCTGCCTTACGGTCCGGAGGGCTCACCAGGGCTGTGAACTACTTAGGCATGGCTTTCAGTCTCGCGGGCATTCTCACAATTGTCCCGGTTATCGGAGAGACCATGATCATGATCTTTGCGCCGGGTATGATCGTGTGGTCCGTTTGGGTGGGAATAGTCATTCTACGTACAAGCTCGAACACTGCAACAAGAGTGATGAACCCAATTGCAGCATAGCTATAATAAAAATAACCAGGCAAATACAAGTCAACGACTGATAAAGGCAGATTCAAATGAAAGCAATTGTATACACCAAATTTGGTCCTCCGGAAGTTCTTCAGCTTCAAGAAGTGAAAAAACCAGCACCCAAAGAGCATGAGGTGTTGATAAAAATCCACGCGGCATCGGTCGCAAAGGAAGACCCGGACTGGCGGGCTGCGCCTGGCTTCAACGGTTTCTTCAAACCCAGGCACCCGATCCTTGGACAGGAATTCGCCGGTGAGATCGAAGCGATCGGCAAAGCGGTGACCCGCTTCCAGCCCGGCGATCAGGTATTTGGCATCGACATGTTTGGCGCGCACGCCGAATACAAGTGCATATCGCAGAATGGTCCGCTGGCAAGGAAACCGGTAAACATGAGTTATGAGGAGGCAGCCAGTGTTCCGAATGGGGCTCTGACCGCTCTACCCTTCCTGAGGGACAGAGGCAATATCCGGAGTGGACAAAAAGTGCTGATCTATGGCGCCTCCGGGTCGGTGGGGACGGTTGCTGTCCAGCTTGCCAGTTATTTTGAGACGCACGTGACTGGGGTGTGCAGCGCCGCAAATTTGGATTGGGTCAAAGAGCTGGGAGCCGACGAAGTGATCGATTACACGCGCGACGATTTTACAAAAAACGGCAAAATGTACGACATCATCTATGACACGGTCGGTAAGCGAACTTTTTCAGAATGTAGAAACTCGTTGACCGGGAATGGAATTTACCTGACAACGGTCCCTTCGCTGACAGTCCTGTTCCAGGCCTTGTCGCCTGCAAAGGGCGGTAGAAGGATTGGGTTTATGGCAGCAGGTCTTCGTTCTGCACGCGAGAAGGTGAAGGACCTGATCTTTCTTACTGAACTGATCGAGGCGGGGAAGTTGAAAGCAGTGATCGACCGCTGTTATCCATTGGAACAAACCGTCGCAGCGCACCGGCACGTTGAAACAGGGCACAAAAAAGGAAATGTCATTATCACGATGACAGCCTCATGACGATAGCAATCAACATTCCTCCTGCTCGCCTCCTGTCATAATACTCTCATCTCATGGAGATGACAGAGATGAGAGTTCGCTCCCTGTTTCTTCGCGCCCAACTCTACAGACCGAAGCGCTTCTTGAATTTCTTGTTTGTTTTGCGCAGTACCGACTTCGCATCCATCTTTTTCCAGCGAGCCAGATTGACAAGCGCGAAGAATAAATCACCAAGCCTGGCAGCCAGTTCTTTTTCGTTCGTCACCCGCATCAGCCTCTGTCCCCTTCTGTCTCTTCGGATATTTTTACCGGCAGATTCACCTTTCATTACCGAGGAGACCAAAATGGCTTGTAGTGCAGCGATCCACATCCGTACCTCATCCGCAATGCAGGATGAAAGATCCAGTTAGCGCGTTCTCCAACCCGCTCTTCACATGCAGGTATATAATGAGTAAATGCAAACCAAAAATTTCTGGCAACGAATTTTTATCACTACTGCATCGGACAACCTGGAAGATATTCGTCATGGCATCATTTCGTCGATCCTTGTGGTGATGGGATTTGTAGCCTGGCTAACCTTATGGGCAGCCCTCCATTACAGGCAACCAGGTTATTTCTGGGCAACAGTGATACTGATTGCGGGCGTGCTGGGTAGTGCGAATTTGCGCTCTTCTCATGTACGCGGGGCGCTCTATATCATTAACGTTACATTGATTGGTACGATTGTCTGTTTCAAATTATTTTTCCCTCACAGTCTGGCTCAATTTTACTTCCCGCTTGTAGTGATCATCTCCGGTTTATTCGAATCAAACATAATCATATTTATAGTTGCCGTAATGGTCAGCGTTCCCTGCATCATTGTGGCTCGGTTGCTTGGCGCAAATTGGTGGGATGTTTCGGAAATTCTCACTCCCAATATTCTGATCTATTTAACTGCCTTCACGACCTGGTTGATTTCACGCCAGCTTGTGATCGTTTTGAACTGGATGCAGACAGCTTACAAAGAGGCGAGTTCTCTTCTGGAGCAACTTCGCAATGAACGTGCATCCATGACGAGAACAGTGAAACAATTGGAAGAAGCCTATCTGCGTATCGAAAAAATGAATTATGCTCTGATCGAAGCGCGCAGCGCGGCAGAAGCGGCGCGAGAATCAAAAGTTGAATTTGCTGCCAACATTAGCCATGAATTGCGAACCCCATTAAACATCATCATCGGCTTTAGTGAAACGATGGCCAACGCGCCGGAGACGTATCAGGGTGTTTCCTGGTCCCCTACGTTGCGAGGAGATGTCGAGGAAATCTATCAGAGCAGTCGCCACTTGCTATCTTTGATCGATGACATCCTCGATCTGTCGGCGTTGGATATGCAGCGACTCGGATTAACCTTCGAGGAGACTTCCATAGCAGCTGTCATCACGGAAGCGGTGACTGTTGTACAGGATCTTTTTCGCGCCAAGCAGCTTTACCTGAAGGTCGACCTTTCACCCGGTCTGCCACCTGTACGCATAGATGCGATACGTATCCGCCAGGTATTAATTAACCTGTTGAACAATGCCAGCCGATTTACGTCGACAGGAGGGGTCACGATTTCAGCTCAGATGTCTGGGTATGCTGTACAAGTAGCCGTTGCGGATACCGGTGTTGGAATTGCGCCGCAAGATATCTCGAAAGTTTTTGATGAATTCGGTCAGGTAGACAGCACTCTCCGCCGAGAGCATGATGGGTCCGGGCTAGGGGTGCCGCTCAGCAAGCGGCTCATCGAGCTGCACAATGGACGGATGTGGCTCGAAAGTGAACCTGGCAAAGGTTCTACTTTCTTTTTTACATTACCGACACAGAGTGGAATTTGGAGAAGCGGAGAGTTATCGAAATCTAGCCGAGGCGTGGTTGCCCCAATGGGCAGAAAGTCTGTATTGATCGAAGAACCAGACATTACCTTGCTACACATGGTGCGCCGCCATCTGAGTTATTGTGACGTGATCGAAATTGGAAACCGGGAAGACCTTCAAAACCTGATTGAACAGCACCAACCGGTAGCTTTGATCGTCGACCTTCAAGATGAAGAAGTATCTGGCCGACTGTCGTTCCAGGAATTCCCTGCCGGACTCGATTTGCCAGTCATATTCGTCCGGCTTCGGGGCCAGCTTCGAAATGCCCGGGCATTGGGCGTACGTAACTTCCTCATCAAACCGGTTATCCGTGAACATTTATTCGAGGCGATCGAGAATCTGGGGCAAGTTGTGCAAAACATACTTGTCGTCGATGATGATCCATCCCTTGTAGAGCTTGTTAGCCGTATGTTGGAGGCGGCTGGCGGTCATTACCGTCCTGTCAAAGCTTTAGGGGGGGCAGAAGCATTGGCGATCCTTCGACGTGAGTCTATCGATTTGGTTCTGTTGGATTGGTATATGCCCGAGGTTACCGGTCTCGCTGTGCTCCAGGAAATGATGGGAACACCTGGCCTGGCGGATATCCCGGTGATCGTCATCAGTGGAAGATATCCGGACACTGATCCTCCAAAAGATGGACAGAACTTGATCCTTGTCCGAACTGGAAAATCATCGGTATTTGAGACGATCAGTTATTTGGATCTGCTGGTGGAAAATTTGCCTTTGCGAGGGGTTACTGATGGAGAATCCGTTCAAGAGTCGACAGCAGCTCAAGCCGATCCACCGGCTTCTTGAGATAGGCACGCGCCCCCAGAGATATCGCCAATTCAGGCTCTTTAAGGACCGAGCATATAACAATGGGTGTATTTTCTGTGCCTGGATTCTGTTTCAAACTGCGTAAAACTTGCCAACCGTCCATAGTTGGCATCATTACATCCAGAATGATCAAATCCGGAGGATCTTCCGTCGCCATCAACAGGGCTTCCGGCCCACTCTGCGCTTTCTTTACTTCGTAATGATGAGGTGCCAGATACCTTTCAAAAAGCTGCAGAGTGCCCTGATTATCATCAACGATGAGGACCCGGGTTTGGCCTGCCGTTGGCAAATGAATGGTTACTTGAAAGCCAAGCGTGGGGTTATTTTCCAGGTCCAAGCTTCCCCCCTGATCGCTGAAAATCCGTTGAGCTGCTTGCCAGTCGCTTTCCTCCAAATAATGAACGGAATCAGGCTTACGCATCTGAATCACTATAAAACTATCATCCGGGGCGGCAGTCAGCAAGATGTTATCGCGGGAATTCTGGATTATCAGCCGCATGATTTTGAACAAAGCCTGGCGGGTCAATGTCGCGTCTACAAACACGGGGGGTAGAGTAGCTGGAAGACTAACCTGTATATCAGTTTGGTTTTGTCCCATTGTCGATCGTAGCAGCCAAAGGGTATCGTTGACCAGAGAATGCACGTCGCAATTCTGGAGAGTGAGTTCCCACTGATTTAATTCCATTTCCAGTGGATCCAACTCGTTTTTTAGATCGGGTAGAGGCATACCCGAGGCAGATGTGGTTGTAGGAAGGGAATCCGTTTCTACTCTGTGATTTGCCCACAGCATCGACGCAAGGGCTTCCAATCCCTTTCGGATTTCGCGTTGTAGTTGGCGCCTGCTGAGGCCAAGTTCGTTTTCCACCTCCCCCATGGTCATTCCCTGTATATAACGACAGCGCAGCACCAGATAGCTGCGCCATTCTGGTGAACTCGAAGATAATCCTTCCGGCGGGCGCAGTTCTTCGACGGCGTCTTTTAGTATGCTTCTTAATGCTTGAGCGCGCGTGGAGCGATTCGCTGTGGCTACCCCGGAGACTTGAGTGAGGAGCGGATGCACTTCCAAATAAGCTGTATCGTATAGATGTTCCAGCGCATCCTTAACAAGTTTACGAAATTCTTCCAGTTTCATAGGTTATGGCGCAGTTCTGACGCAATGTTGGCGCTCCTTGACGAGAAAAGTGTATATCATGTAAAAGACGCACTGTCAACAAAAACTTCTCCGATAAGAGTTAGTGATGTTGCTTACCCTACGCGGTAGCTGTACCGGATGTGCCGCCTAAATTGGTTCGTTTTATGGCTACTGCGTGGAGTGAGTTAAGGGGCCCTCTGAGAATCGCCGTGGTAGTACCCTTAGATTTGCCGGGGATTGCGGCAACTCTCAATGAATCAGTTAATGGATAAAGGAGAATGCCAGATAGCAAACAAATAAACCAACCTACGTCCCCTGTCGTCGTCCGATCAAAACAGCTATTAATTTCATTCAAGGAGGAAGAATGTCCAAGCAGATTTGGAAATACGTCGGGTTACTGATGGTGATTTCAATGGCTCTGGCTGCCTGTGGTGCTCCGGCTACCCCGCAAACGATTGAGGTCACTAAAATTGTTAACGGAGAACCGGTCGTGGTGACCACTACGCCTGTACCCACGGAGAACCCTTACGATGATAATGCTCCCATCACAGTCTGGATCGACGCGGACCGCCAGCCCGCCTTTGACGCTTACGTTAAGGCGCATCCAGATAAAGCCAAGCTTCTCAAGGCGGTGACCGTGGACCGTGAGCAGTTCCCGGCGAAAGTCCTGCTGTTCAATAATACGAACCAGGGCTGGCCGGATGTGGTCTTTGCGGAACCCCGGCTTGTCGGTCGCGTGGCCGATGACGCGCACCACTTCCCGCTCGATCTGAAGCCATGGGTACCTGCAGATGTACTCGACGGTTATACCGGGATGGATGGCTGCACATTTGGCGACAAGATCTACTGCCTGCGCTATGACCTGGCCATGTTTGTGTTGTACTATAACAAACCGCTCATGGATGAATTCGGTTACAGCGTGCCCACCACGTGGGAGGAGTACCAGGAGCTCAGTGACAAGGTCGCCGCGGAACATCCTGGCTATTATTTGGGGACCTGGGGCGATGGCTGGACGTTCATCAGCTATTTTGACGCCAGCAGTTGCCCATCGCACGAGTTGGTGGATGACAGCACTCTCAAGATCGATATGA
>DASTJG010000282.1:0-4427 GCA_035716785.1 Anaerolineales bacterium | reverse complement strand
GCCATTTGCCACCTTCGTGCGGCTTGTTGCGAACCTGTACAACGATCATGATTCCCTCATCGGTTTCCTGTTCGATGATTGCTCTCGCATTGACGTACATTTTTCATCTTCTTTCATTGTCGTCGATATTCTGATTACAGGATTTACATTATCATCATTCAATCCCGTGGACCATCGGTCACAATACATGCTTTTCTTGAAGGCGGAATCCCCACGGCTTTTCAACATTGGCTATGTATAACGCCCATAGGATCACGCCCGCCGTGGTGACAACGGGAACGATATCCTGCCCCGCTTCCGATGCGGTGGTCAGATCGAACAGAGCGTGCCAGACTGCGACGGCCAGGATGCTACCGCCTGAACCGTTATACAACCATGTCAACAACACCGCACCGAAAAGCACCCCGATCACAAAACCAGGAATAATGATCAAGCCGCCGAGGCTTTCGATTGTATCCAGGTAAAAGAAGGCGGGCGTGTGCCATAATACCCAGACCAGGGCAAGCGTCAATGTCGCGCGTTGGACGCTCATTGTTTTTTGCAGGCGCGGCAAGGCAAATCCGCGCCAGCCAATCTCTTCACCGAAACCAAATGTTACAAGCCATAAAGGCAAAACCCAAACACCGAGGTAAGGCAAATAATTGGCTTGACCGAGAAGCCGCGCATCCAGCCATTCACCCTTGACGAAGCGCGCGATAATCGTGGCGAGAACAAAGAACGCAAGGGGTGAGAAAATTGCAGACATGGCATATCCCCATCCCATCCGCCATTTAACGATTCTCCCCCACAATTCTTTCAACCCTTCTTTGCCCGTGGTCAACGCGGTGACGATCAGAGCAGCCAGGGTCGGGCCGAATGAAGCGAGATAATGGATGGACATCGGGATCTGCACATCCATCCAGCCATACTTGATCGCGATCAGTGTGAAGTAAACTGTCCACGAAAAAGCGAAGGCGATCACAAAGTATGCAATGAGGGGATTTCGTTTGACCAGGTTGGACATGGTTGATACTCCTATCATAGAAAAGACCTGACATGTCTTCGCGAAAGTCTGACGATTATGCTCTGTGTCCGCACAATGTATCGTGAAAGCAAAGGTGCGAATGAGACATGTCAGGCCCCTCTGTTAATCCGCCGCTACGGCTTCAACTGACACCTTCGGAGCGCGCTCGCGGAGCAGGTCTTCCTTGCTCACATCAAAGCCAAAGGACAACTTCAGCGCATCCTGCGCGCAGACGGTGAAGCAGGTTTGGCATAGACTACATTCTGTGGAAAGTACACGCTGATTATTGAGGATGTAATCGCTGATACGGACATCCATCGGGCACATCTTCTCACAGGCGTCGCAGTCGTTGCATTGGCCCGCGCCCTGCCCGATCTTGATGACCGAGAAGCGCGAAGTGACCTTGAGTGGCACGCTGACGGGGCAGACGTATTTGCAGAAAGCACGGTTGTCCTTGAGTGTGTACGCCAACACAATTCCCACCGCGTAGTAGAGCAGATTGCCGGTGATGAACCACGTCACGGCGATCGTGCCTGTCGCGCCTTCACGGAAACCAACCACGTAGACGAGAAGCAGGACAATGCTCAGGCTGAGGAAAAAGTGTAGGTAGCGCAACCAGCCATACTGACGCGGGAGGCGTCCGCTGGGTCGCTTGAAGGGAAGCAAATCCAGGATCATCACTGTCCAGCACGCCCATCCGCACCACATCCGCCCAAAGAGCAGAGGTCCGAAGATTTTGGCGATAGCGTAGTGAATGACGCCCATCTGCACCACGCCCGTGAGCAGGCCAATGAGCGCGCCTTCAATCTGCGTGTTTTCATGCCCCATGAAAATCGCGAAGCCGATGAGGAAGAGACCTACCAGGAAAAGCGTGAGACGGCGTCCGATTGGTTTTTGCTTTTTGGGAAGCATACCGTACAGACCGAGGCCCACACCGAGCGAAACGCCGATATAACCGAACATGATCAGCGGCTGGGTGTAGCCCGAAGCGAGAAAGCCCCACAGTCCAACGCCCACAAACGCCACCATGACCACCAGGGGGACGACCAGGTTTTTGAACATAAGATTGTTTTTGAATGTGTTGGTTTTCATTTTGACTCCTCGAATGGCAAAGGTTTCATCGCCCATTTTAGGCAAATCACCCCAATCCGCCATTGCCTGTTCAGGCATTTTACGCGTCCGTTCGAACACTGTCCGAGCGGACGATATGCAAGCGGCGTGTCATGGCTATAATAAGGGCCGAGAACTTATGGAAAGCAAACCGCAAAGCGAAACCACGCTCGTCGAGTCCGACAGCAAGATCCGACCGCTGTATTGGGTCTTGGTCGGCGCGATGGGTTTCCTCTATTACTGGGCGTTGAAGTCTGTCCCCGTGCTTTCCGAGCCGACTCACTTCATTACGTTCACTACCCTCATGCTGATCCATGCCATGTTGCATTTGGCGGGTGCCAACATTGCGACGCGGCGGCAATGGCTGATCCCCTATTTTGTTGCGCAAGGCGCGTTGATCTTCACCATTGTATTTATGGCGCCTGGAGGCGGCTTCATCTACGGGCTATATTGGGCGATGGCAGGCGAAGCCGCGATGATTCTCGCCGACCTACGCGCGGCCAGCCTCACCATCGTATGCTACATGGCTTTGTCGGCGATCAACTTTGGATTGGCGCTCGGATGGGATCAACTCCCCTCGCTCATTGCCTACATCGCGCCGATGACGTTCTTCATCCTCGTCTACGCATTGATGTTCCAACGACAGGCAAAAGCGCGACAACAGACTCAGTCGCTTCTGGCGGACCTCGAGGCGGCTCACCGCCAACTGGCCGAGTACGCCGTTCAGGTTGAATCTCTCACCATTAGCCACGAACGCGCACGCATGGCGCGCGAACTGCACGACACGCTCGCGCAGGGACTGGCGGGCTTGATCCTGCAACTCGAAGCGGTGGATACGCACCTTTCGCGCAACCAGGTGGAGCGCGCCCAAACGATCACCACCCAGGCCATGTCCCGCGCCCGCGCCACCCTCGCCGACGCGCGCCGTGCCATTGACGATCTGCGGGACACCCAGGCGGTCATTGATGTTGAGTCAGCCGTCCGCGCCGAAGCGGAGCGCTTCACCTCCGCTACTGGAATTGCCTGCAACCTCGACCTGGAGATCACATCCCGCATGCCACAACTCGTCGTGGAGCATGTCTTGAAGATTGTCTCGGAGGGACTGACCAACATCGCCCGTCACGCGCGTGCCGAAAACGTGAATCTGCAAATTGATGCGCACAATGGTTTGCTCGAAATGAAGATACAGGATGACGGCTCAGGCTTTGACACAAGTCAGATCGGAAAAAGCGGCCACTATGGATTGATCGGAATGCGCGAGCGGGCGCGCCTTGCAGGCGGCACATTGGATGTTCTCAGCCAACCTGGCGAGGGGACAATATTGAAACTCAGGTTCCCACTAAATGAAAGGAACGGGGCAAAATGATCCGTATCCTGATCGCAGACGACCACGATGTGGTACGCGACGGTTTGAAGCTCATCCTCGAGACCGAAGAGGATTTTCAAGTGATCGGCGAAGTGGGTGACGGAGCCAAAGCCGTCCAGCTGACGGAAGAACTCCAACCTGATGTGATCCTGATGGACTTGCGTATGCCAGGCATGGACGGTCTGCAAGCCATCGAAAAAATCCACGCAAAGTGGCCGAAGGTCGCGGTGGTCATTCTCACAACCTACAACGAAGACGACCTGATGATGAGGGGATTGCGTGCGGGCGCGCGTGGCTACCTGCTCAAAGATACCAACCGCCAAACCTTGTTCAATTCCCTGCGGGCGGCGGCGCGCGGAGAGGCGCTTTTCATGCCTGAGGTGATCGCACGCGTACTGAACCAGCCGTCCGCCGGGAAGCGTAGCGAGAGTTCCGTCCTGACTGAACGCGAACTCGAAGTTCTGCGCGCGGCCGCACGCGGCGAACGGAGCAAAGAGATCGCGCTCCATCTTGGGATTGCCGAGCGGACGGTCAAGGCACACCTCGACAGCATCTACAACAAACTGGGAGTTGATTCCCGCGCCGCGGCGGTGGCAACTGCCATCGAGCGGGGACTACTGACGAAGTAGAATTGACCAACATTCGAAATTTTTTACGATCCCCCAAGTGAATCAGAGAGCTATTCAGGTATCTGGGATTTCCTAACAGCTAGTGATATTTCCTGCCCCAAAACAAGCCGTGCGATTAGTTCGACCGAGTTTTGCCAATGTAAATTTGATAGAGATCAAATACTAGGAATAAAAGTGTGGCAAGCTGTCAAACGTTCCTCAGGTTTATGTCTTCTATGGTTTTTTTGTCGTCTGCGACACACTCAATAAGGGTAAGACTAGCTCGGCTATCAGATAAAAATTAGACCAATTGTGTAACGACTTTGGTGAAGGTTACTGT
>DASTJG010000281.1:0-5965 GCA_035716785.1 Anaerolineales bacterium | reverse complement strand
TGTGGCAGGTTGCCAAACAGATACGGCGTACAGGAACAGGTAGTCAGCACGCCCATTCTGGCGTAGGCGTCGATCACGCGTTCCTGGTTGCGGGCGAAGTCCGCCTCGATCCCCAGCGCCTGCCAGTTCTCGATGTCCATCCCGGCCGGGTTGAGGGTGGTTAACACTTTCACCTGTCCCCCGCCGGCAGCCATCTCCGATAAAAACTCCAGCCCGGCTTCACCGAGGTTATCGAAACTCACTCCGGCGATCTGCACCGACGTGACCGGGACCATCCATTCGGCGGCGTAGATCGTGCCGAGGGCGGTCAGGATCTACATGGCTTTGTGGGTTGCCGGTCCGTGTTCGCCGGCAAGCATTTGTCCTTCTTCGAGGGTGAGCTGCATATCGTCCAATCAGCCACAGAGATCACTGAGTTCTCTGAGAGAAAAAACTCAAAAGCTCTGTGATCTCTGTGGCGAAGAAAACCTTACTTGATAAACTTCTTCACATCCACTACCGGAAAATCAGCCTTGCGAAAGGACTTCCCGGCTGTTTCCAGCGGGGCGGTCAGGTCGAAGCCCAGGCGTGCCGTCACATGGGTCCCGGCATCCGCGGAGGGATCAAGGCTTGAGCCGGGCGCGCGTTCACGGATCACCAGATCGCGGTCGCCCTGGAAGCGCGTCGCCATCGCCCACTCTACCTCGAGCGGGTTGTAGATGTCGATGTCCTTGTCCACCACATAGACATGTTTGCACGAACTGTGCCCGGCAAAGGCTGCCTCGATCGCTTTCCGACCGTCGTCTTCGGACTGCTTGTCGATCTGGACAATGGCGTGCAGCCACGAGCAGCCACCCGGGTCCACGTTAACGTCCAGGCAGCGCGCCACCTCATTGACTTTGCGGAAGATGGTTGGCTCGCGCGGCATCCCCATCAGGAGCTTGTGTTCCAACGCGCCGGGCAGCAGGGCGTGCCAGATCGCGTCCCGGCGATGGGTGATGGCCTTAACCACGAGCACAGGTTCCTGACGGATTACGTCGTAAGTTTCCGTCAGGTCGACAAACGGCCCTTCGGCGTGGGTCTTGTCCAGGTAGATGGTGCCCTCGATCACGAACTCCGTCTCGGCAGGGATCAGGACCTCACTGGTCTTCGCCCGCACGACCTGGAATGCCTCGAGGGCGTTGGCGATCTCCAGCTCGTTCACCCCCAGGTCGACCGAGGTGGCAGCCGCCGCCAGGACATTGGGTGCGTTGCCGATGCAGATGGCAACATCCACCTGTTTTTGGTCCTGCAGGAATTTATCGAAGTGCCGATTGCGTACCACCCGCACCGACATCTCGGTCCTGGAGAACTGCATGCAGCGGTGGAAGTCGGCGTTCTGCCCATGGACCGGGTGACGCGCCAGGACCACGCCCGAGCTAATGTAGTTGCCGCCGTCTTTGTCGCAGTGGAAAAGGATCGGTAACGTATCCAGGTCGGGCTCGAGTTCGACGACCTCCTGGCAGGGCGCATCGCTGACGACCTCGGGCGGTTTGCGGTTCTGGATGCCGGCGGTCAGGAAGGGGATGATCTCTGCCACGGGGATGCTGAAGTAATCGGCGAACGCGGCTTTCGAGCAGAACAGGTTCCCAATCACCGGGAACGCCGATTCACGCACGCGCTCGAACAGGACAGGGGCCGGTTCCATCTGTTTCAGCACGCCGGAGATTTCGAGTCTCTTCGAGATCGGTTCACTGACGCGGAGGAGTTTTTTCTGTTGATCTAATCGCTGGATATATTCTCGCAGGGACATTGCTTGCGCCTTTGGATGGGATTGGTTTGATGATGGCTTGCTTTGATTTTACACTGGGTTAGAGATAACCAATTAAACAAAACAACCTGATCTTAATCAACCGGGTAAGGACCTTCTGCAAACCTGGCAGGATGATAACCCTTTGAGCCAATCACGCGTGTCAAAGGGCTGAATGGATCTGCATTCGCTTTCAGGCGCTCCAATATACTGCCAAAACTATACCGGGGCTGCCAGCCTAATTCATTCCTGGCACGCTCATTGACGTAGACCCGATCAATAGCAGGGAACATCTTCCATCCAAGACGAGCGTACACCGTTTCATAGTCCGGCACCCTTTGTTTTAGCACGGAAGGTGCGTCGATCCGCAATTCAAAGAGATCATCCTGTGTAAAGGGTGTCGTTGCGCTGATGATGTATCGGGCGAAACCGATCGCAGGCGCCTTTTCGATCGCAAGCAGATGCGCGCTGACCACGTCTTCGATATCCACCCGCCGATATAAAAACTCATTCACTTTGATGTTTCGATCTTCATAAGCTTCCCGCACATCCTTTTGATCATCCTCTTCCGGGAAGAAGCGCGAGGTCCGCAGGACAATACATGCGAGCTGATGATCGCGATAAAAGAGTTCACACAGATTTTCCGCGGCGGTCTTCGTAACGCCATAGATATTTTTCGGAACGGGTACGACCTCCTCGGTAATCCAGGCTGCGGGGTCATCGGGAGAGGGTGTCAGCGCTCTGCCAAAAGTACTGGTCGTGCTGGTGAAGATAAACGAACGCACTCCTGCCGCGACAGCCTCTTCCAGGAGATTGAGCGTCCCTGTAATATTAGTATCGACGAAACTTTGCCGGCTATGGGTGGCGACATGAGGCTTATGCAAGGTCGCTGTATGAACGACCGCCTCCACACCTTCCACGCATTGTTTGACATGGTCACGGTTCGTTATGGATCCAACCCTATCCGTGAAATCCGAGGGCATCAAGTCGGTGCCGATCACCTCATGGGACATATTCTGCAGTGTGCGAACCAGAGCCTCCCCCAAATGACCGGAACTGCCTGTAACGAGAATCTTCATACCTAAATTTCCTTTGAGCAAAAGCAAACGATCTTCAATAAAGTATCAGGTTGAGGGTGTGTCATCCTTCTCGTGATGGTACCATCACTACAGGGCTACGGCAACTGCCGAAGTACTCCCCCAATATATTGCCGATCAATAAGTGCTAGAGGAAAAATCCAAAGCATGTGCTTTTGGACCAGTGCATGCCCCCTATTGTGGGCTTACTTCTTCCAACACATGACGAAATTTCTGCCCATCCGCTTCAGAATCCAGCGTGAGCCTGGATGACTGTTTTAAACCCTTCATCCAACGTTTTTACTGTGCATATACGCGTTTTACGGGTCGTTGCATGCATATGACCCCCTCACATTCCACTTTCAGACGCTTCGATGGGCTTCCAGGACGCTCTTCAGCATGGCAAGATTTTCCTTGTACTCCTTCTTAAACCTCTTTACAACAATGGCATTGTTTGGTTTGAACAAGTCCCCCGGATTTGCCTCTGTGGATAGGCTGATCTTTGTGGCAGCTTCCGTCGTTGCAAACGTATAGAGCGTGTGTGAAGCCACCGGTCCAGAGACGGATTTGAACCCATATCGTTTGTTAGGCTCGAATACTGTGACCTCATAGGTGGACTCGATCCGCAGGCCCATCACATGGCCGACAACATGAAAGAGAGTCCCTAGACCCACTGTCCCCGCAGATATCTGGGTGGAGGCCAACGTCCCGTACTGCCACTGGAAATCGTTCTCAGGTGTGGCAACAAACGCAAAGACCTGTGTAAGCGGCCGGTAGATAAGTGTATTTAAGTCGAAGCTGATCATCTTATGGTCTTTCTCAGATGACTACATCCGCAAAAGACACAGAGGTTGGAATGTCGTTCTCTGATCTCAATATGGCGTGCCAAATCCACGTTGTTCTCTCGACTTCACAAGAGCCACCTTTAATCGATGATCATCCAGAGAATATGTGTTAAGCATGCTGACCGCTTTATCAGCTTCACTTTGTGCGCTCATTGTTACAAAAGCATATCCCTTTGATACACCATTTTGGCGATCTGTAATGATATGGACCGCTGTGACCTCCCCAGCTTGCATGAAGAGAGTGTTTAATTCCTTCCCCGTTGTGGACCTGGGTAGATTTCCTACGTATATCTTGACTTCTTCCATTCCTACTGCTTTCTTCAGATCAGCTGGTAAAGAAATAAACCGCCAGCCCATAACAGGGTCGGCGGCTAAAACACCATACAAATCCGGTTATTCTTTCTTAACTGTTCCATGCAGTGTACCATACTTTACTTTGCCTCACCGATTAGCTGACTCTGCCTTCATGTTTGTCACAAGCACAATAAAGTAGCCGTGATATAATTCGAGTATCTTATAAAAGGTCGAGTGCGCTTATCTTGCCGTCAACCCTTTGGGGTTGGCGGCTTTATTCTTAACCGCTCGCGGCCATCCCGATACAGGAGATTCGAATGGAAGCAAAGATATATGTTGGAAACCTGTCTTATCAGACCACTGAACAAAACCTGCGTGATCTTTTTATGCAAGCCGGGAGTGTAACCTCGGTTGCCTTGATCAAGGAACCTGGCACCCAGCGTTCCAAAGGCTTTGCATTTGTGGAGATGGGATCACAAGCTGAGGTACAAAAGGCAATCAGTATGTTCAATGGCTATACCCTTGACGAGCGCCAATTGACTGTGAGCGTCGCCCGTCCGCGTGAAGAGCGCAGTGGCGGTGGTTTCCGCCAGAGTCGCGGGGGAAACACCAATAAGCGGCGCTATTAAGGTAGTGGCGCGCTCAATGTTCGAAATTGGTGAAAAAGTTGTTCACCCGCAACACGGAGTAGGGCAAATCGTCAAGCTGGAAGACAGGGAATTTGAACGTGGCGACATCCGCAGATACTATGAGATTCAAATTCCTGGCGGCAGCACTGTCTGGGTGCCGGTTGACCTGTCAGACTCCGGTTTGCGTCGATTGGCGCGCAAAAGTGAACTGGCCCGCTGTCGTGAGATCCTGACCTCCCGTCCATTGCCCCTGACAGAGGACGGGCGTGTTCGGCAATCCACACTGGTGGCACATCTCAAGCAAGGTACGATCGCTGCCCAGTGTGAGATTGTGCGCGATCTATCCGCTTTTGTGTCCCACAAGCCATCTTATGGGGCGATTACGTCATTTATGGAGGCGATGCTGCGTGTGCTTAGCCAGGAATGGGCGATCGTGGAAGGAATTACAATTCCAGAAGCCATGCTTGAAATTAATGCCTTGCTTGAAAAAACGCGTGAAACCAAGTAAATGGATCATCGACCTATGACTACCGCCGCTGCCCAAGCCTCAGCGAATATCGCTTCATTAAATAGACAACAGCAATACTCCATTGAGCGAACGGCAAGGCTTGTTCCAGCAGTAAAGAACTAAGACCTTTTAAAAGATAAATTCAAAATTACGAAACGAAAAACCACCTCGTAGAAATTGCTTCACGAGGTGGTTTCTTTTGTGTTGTCAGGTTACGCGTCTGTTAACGCGGCACAAGCTTGATCGTTGCTGAGCGCGCCTCGGGGCTGATGATGCTGTTGATGATACTTGCTGCATAGCGTCGATATTTTGTGCGATAGACAGCATCGATCTGATCGTTGATCGCGGAATCAGGCTCCTCTACAAAGGTGACATCTTTTACAACACCACCAGCCCGGACCTGTCCCTCGTGGCGCGTCTGAACACCCCGGAACCAGGCAGAGGTGCGTCCATTCACAGAGCGGACATAAAGCTCATTACCAACGCGCACAACCCAGATGATCACCGGTTTTCGCAGTGTGCCATCGCGTCGCAGAGACGCGATCTGCAGCTCTTCTGCATTCCCAACCCTGTTCAGTTCATCACTTGTCCAGGTGGTCATGTTATCCAGCCTGGTATTTTTCTTCGTTTGCTCTCCATTCCAAACTCCCTGGTTATTTCTTAGATCAGATGTCAAGCGTTCGGGTACCCAGCCATTTCACCATGGCAGGATCACGATGGTCGAAGAAGCTGCTCACCTTTGTATCCAGCGCTTTGATCGCATCCATATCTTCAGTGCTCAGTTCAAAATCGAAGATGTTGAAATTCTCAACGATTCGTTCCTTGCGAACGGATTTCGGGATCAC
>DASTJG010000280.1:0-3278 GCA_035716785.1 Anaerolineales bacterium | reverse complement strand
CTGGCAAAGAAATACAACGTTGACCTCATCATGAATGCGGTCGACCCGGTTTTCAACAAGCAAATTTTTGACGCGGCCTACAATGTGGGGGTCAACTACATGGATATGGCCATGACCCTGTCTGAGCCGCACCCTGATGATCCGTTCCACATACCCGGGATCAAGCTGGGCGATTACCAATTTGCCAAAGCCAGGGACTGGGAAAAGAAGGGGTTGCTTGCCGTGGTCGGGACGGGCGTCGAGCCGGGCATGGCAGACATCTTTGCGCGTTATGCCCAGGATCATCTGTTCGACGAGATCGAAGAAGTGGGCATCCGCGATGGAGCGAACATCACCATCGACGGTTATGAATTTGCCCCCAACTTTTCCATTTGGACAACGATCGAAGAGTGTTTGAATCCACCGATCATCTATGAGGCGGACAAAGGCTGGTTCACCACCGAGCCGTTTTCGGAACCGGAGGTCTTCGAATTCCCTGAAGGTATTGGCAAAATAGAAGTCGTCAACGTAGAACACGAAGAAGTCCTGCTCGTGCCGCGCTGGGTCAAAGCCAAACGCGTGACGTTCAAGTATGGGCTGGGTGATCAATTCATCGGAGTACTGAAGACCCTGCATATGCTGGGCCTCGATAACAAGGAAAAGATCAACGTCAAGGGCGTGCAGGTGGCGCCGCGCGATGTCGTCGCGGCATGCCTGCCCGACCCCGCTCACCTTGGAGAAAAGATGCATGGCAAGACCTGTGCCGGGACCTACGTCAAAGGCATGAAGGATGGCAAGCCGCGCGAGGTCTATCTCTATCAGGTCGCCGATAACGAGGAGTGCATGAAGACCTGGGGCTGTCAGGCCGTGGTCGTGCAGACTGCCTTTAGCCCGGTGATTGCGATGGATCTGCTCGAGCATGGTCAATGGAAGGGAGCAGGCGTGCTTGGCCCCGAGGCATTCGATCCGGTTGTGTTCATGGACAAGATGGCAGATTACGGCTTCCCGTACGGTATCAAGGAATTGACAAAGGAAGTCGCCTAGGGAAACTAAAGCGGACAATCATTGCAGTGATTGTCCGCTAATTTTTTGTGGAGGGCACAATGAAAGCTAGCATTGCAACAAAAGTAGCTGAGGGAACTGTCATTGCTGCGGAAGCCAAAAAACTCAAACGTGAATTGACGCTTCTGCCGTTATTTGGCCTGATCTACTTCACGGTGTGCGGCGGCTCCTTCGGCGCAGAACCGATGGTAGGCTGGTCGGGGCCAGGGCTTGCCATTCTGTTGTTTTTCCTCACGCCGCTGTTCTTCAGCATTCCGAATATGCTGATGGTGCGCGAGATGCAATCCATGATGCCGGTGGAAGGCGGCTACTATCACTGGCTGAAAAAGGCATTTGGCCCCTTTGTGGGTTTCATGGGTGGCTGGATGAACTGGGTGGTCTCGTGGGTGGATGTGTCGATCTATCCGGTCCTCGCCGCGTATTATCTCGGCTACTTCATTCCTGCCCTGCGTGAAGGCGCAACCATCGGTGGTGTCTTTGTTTCCAGCACATGGCTGTCGTTCATCGTTGCAGTTATTTTGATCTGGAGTGTCAGCGCGTTGAACGTCCGCGGCGCGCGTCTCTCCGGCTTGACGACAAACTGGCTCGGGCTGGTAATGTTGTTACCGCTTATCGCGATGTCTGTGATTGGTCTGCTTGCCTGGATCAAAGGCGGTACAACGATCAGCCTCCCATTCCTGCCCGGCGGCGAACCCGTGACATTCGATTCGCTGATGGGCGCGTTGAGCACGGGCATTTTTGTTGCCATGTGGAATTTCATGGGCTGGGAATTGCCCACTGCGGCTGGCGATGAGATCGTCAATCCCAAGCGGACCTATCCGATCGCGATGGCCATGGTCCTGGTCGCCGCGATTGCCACCTACGCTATTCCGACCGTGACAGGCTTGTACGGCGGCGCGGGCGAAGATGGCAAGTATCAATTATGGGGCATCGAGGAATATGACAGCGGCGAAGGCATCGGCGTGGTGCTCGATGATTACGGGGTTGCTCCCGAACAGGTGGAATCTTGGGGAGTGGATACTTCCAGCTCTGTGGGCTGGGAATTCCCGGATATTGCCCACGCGGTGTCGGATAAGTTGACGGGACAAAAAGACGGAACACTAGCGCGCGTGATGGGCGGACTGGTCACATTCGCGGCGGTGCTCAGCATGATCGGTCTTTTCATTGGCAATGGGCTGGGTGGGACGCGCGTCCCCTTTGCGATGGCCCAGGACGGAATGATGCCCAAGTTCCTGGTAAAAGTTCATCCGCGCCATGGTACGCCGTGGGTATCCATCCTGGTTTGCGCGGCGGTTTACTCGGTCTTTTCCCTGTCGGCCTTTGCTGCGTTGGTGGTGATCGATGTATTCCTCAATATGCTGGTGCTGATGGCTGAATTCTTCGCGATGTGGAAATTGCGCTTTGACATGCCCAACCTGCCGCGCAAAGAAGTTCCCGGAGGCTGGTTTGGATTAACTCTGGTCACCCTCGCCCCGGCACTGATCATCGGATTGGCGATCTACAGCCAGTACGTGGAAGAAGGCATGGCCTCGATTTCCTGGGCGTTGATTGCCATGGTCCTGGGCGCGGTTTTGTACTTCCCGATCAAACAATTCGTGAAGCCCGGCGTTCCGGACGTCGATCCGTTTGTGGCGAGCGAAGAGGAAGCTTAAGGAAGTTGACGCTCAAATAACGGCAACGGGCGTCGGGTCGGAAAGCCTGCGTTGAGCGTAGTTGAAACGATGCAAAGCACAGGGACGCGGATTCCTTCGTGGAACGCGTCCCTGAATGTCTGTTTCGGCAAACCCGGATTGTAATAAGGTCGGCGCGACTGTATAATCGAAAAAATTCATGGAGGTAGTCATGCCAAACGGATATAACGGCAAGATCCTGCACGTTGATCTAACAACAGGTAGTCTGACGGTCGAGGAGCCGAGCGAAGCGTTTTACCGTAAATATCTGGGCGGAAGTGCAATGGGGGTGCATTATATTTTGCAAAAGATGCCAAAAGGCGCGGACCCACTCGGACCAGAGAATGTATTGGCACTGATGGCAAGTGTCGTGACGGGTGCTCCCATCTCGGGCCAGAGTCGTTTGAATGTCAGTGCCAAATCGCCGATCAGCGGCGGCATTGGAGACTCGCAGAGCGGTGGTTTTTTCCCGGCTGAGCTGAAGTTTGCCGGATTCGATGGAGTTGTGATTACGGGTAGGTCGCCGAAACCTGTATACCTCGCGATCCTGGAAGGAAAAGCGGAACT
>DASTJG010000279.1:0-4585 GCA_035716785.1 Anaerolineales bacterium | reverse complement strand
ACTCCGTTGCGTGAATAACATGACCCATCGTATCGCATCGATTCATCGAAACCTTTTAAAATGGAAGAATGGTGGCATGTTTCTATAGAACATTAGGAAGTCACACTGAAATCAATACAAGGATACATCTCTGTCACTAGCGGTCGCAGGTTGGTAACTCGAAAATAACGCTCTCTTCTCCCAAGAGTGCACTGTTCTGTTTGCGAATTGAGCTTTTCCAGGCCTTATATCTGGGCAGAATCCGCCTCACATTGACTGTGTATTGTGTTCCATTGCATCAACTTCGTGAAGGCGACATTATCCTGCGCAATACCGATGCTGGTTGTAGCTATTACTCCATTCACTCAGCAGTGCTGCAAAGGTTTACAATTTCCCGAAATTTGAGAATGAAGCGCAAGCCGACGAAAACAGGGATTTTCATAATCTACTACGTTTCAAAAGCAAATAGTGCAAGCAAATTGGATAGATGTGAAGTGCCCCAGTTGTTCCATTATTATGAGGATTGATCGTTTACGGGTACAAGTTTCGACGGCAAAATTTCGCATCCACCAAATAGAGAACAAAAAGCCAAAAACAAATGAACACGCCTAAGGTACGGGTGTTTTCGTTTAAAACATTCTCGTAAACAATCAATCCATTCAGGCTGCACAAGTTTGCGCTGCCACATCAAAACAGATCAAAGCATGGGTCCGGAAGAGTAAACTTGAAGCACTCAATCTGTCAGGACTGTGGTTCATTATTGAGGCTGGTAAGCTCAACAAATTCTTATATCAGATCATGCCAATTCAGAATTCTCCAACGCCTGAAAGATCACATGGGCCATAAAGATCCGATTTTGTGCATATCCTGTGGCTCCCCTACAGCCTAGGCAAATCAAGTAAGACGATCTGCAAGGAGGTTAGGCGCTGCGATATCGCCCCACTTTAGTGATGCGGCATTGACGTGCTATACACGCGCTCATATAATCCGCTTATGACCATCCGAATTCTATTGGTGGACGATCATAGCGTAGTCCGTCAGGGGTTGAAGATGTTCCTTGGTCTGGATCCAGATCTAGAGGTCGTTGGCGAAGCGTCTAATGGCGCGGAGGGAATTGAGCAAGTGCAAAAGTTCCAGCCCGATGTTGTGTTGATGGATCTGCTCATGCCTGTCATGGATGGGATTACAGCCATTCAACAAATACGGAAGGACTTTCCCGATACTGAAGTGATTGCGCTGACCAGCGTATTGGAAGATGAAAAAGTGATTGGTGCGATCAAGGCGGGTGCAATCGGATATTTGCTAAAAGACACACAAGCTGATGAACTTTGCCGTGCCATCAAAGCTGCCGCGAACGGACAAGTGCAACTCTCGCCGCAAGCCGCTGCGCGGCTGGTACGGGAGATCAAGTCGCCTGACAGCCCTGAAAGATTGACCGAGCGTGAGAGGGATGTATTGCGTTTGCTGGCGCTCGGTCGCTCGAATAAAGAAATCGCTAATGAACTTGTGATCGGGGAAAAGACGGTCAAGACCCATGTAAGTAATATTCTGATGAAGCTGGGATTAACCAGCCGAACGCAAGCCGCGCTCCATGCGGTGCGGATCGGGCTGGTCTCTGATTGAACGATATGACACTACCGGCAAATCCGCACGAAGAACCTGGCATGCTGCCGATGGAATTCGCCCGCTTGCAGGAGGAACTCCAAAAACGGAACGCGGAACTTGCCGTGGTCAATGCCGCCTTGCGGGAGAGTGAACTACAACTGGAGCGGCGGGTGGAGGAACGCACGCGGGAATTATCCACATTGCTCCGTGTATCAAATAACATCACAACAACATTGGAACTTGAACCTTTGCTTGGGTTAATTCTCGACCAGTTAAGAGAAGTGGTTGAATATCGCCTTGCCAGCATCAGTTCCATTGAGGGGGATGAACTGGTATTGCTGAAACAACGCGGCAGTACTTCTCCGATGGTGAACGAACGTGAGAACCTGAGCGACCATCCCAACACGCTCAAAATGCTGGAGGCGGGCAAGCCGTCGATTGTTCCAGATTTGAACGCCGATACCTATCTGGCTGGACGCGTGCGCGGCAATATCGTCCAACGCGGGAAGGAGGCCGTGTATGTGGGGAGCAATTCGTGGATGAGCATTCCTCTGATTGCGCGCGAAAAACCTGTGGGTGTGTTGGTTCTGACCCATTCAGAAGTAAATTATTACACGTCCGCTCGCGCTGATCTTGCGATGGCATTTGCCAATTATGCCGCTATTGCCATCGTCAATGCACATTCGTTCGCCACCGAACAGCGCCGCGCCGAACAGTTCCGCGTCATCAATGAAGTGGGTCAGCACATTACCTCTCTCATGGCTGTTGATGAGCTTCTTCTCCAGACTCAAAGACTCATTCGCGAAAACTTTGGCTACTATTACATCAGCATTGGACTGGTGGAGGGGGAGGAATTGATCGTCAAAACCGACTGCCCCTGCGATCGCCCCCGGTTGAAGATCGGTGAAGAGGGAATTATGGGCTGGGTGGCTGCTCGGGGAAAAATATTGCTCGCGCCGGATACAACTCAGGATCCGAGATACATCTCCACAATCTCCAGCACCCGCACGCTTTCCGAAGTAGCCCTGCCCATCAAATGGAAGGATCAGATCATTGGTGTTTTGAACGTTGAAAGTGACCGGATCGACGCGTTCGACGTGAATGATATTACTGTCCTGGAGTCGTTGGCGAATCAACTGGCGGTCGCCATCGAAAACGCACGCCTCTATGAACAGGCGCAACAACTCGCCGCAGTGGAGGAGAGACAAAAACTGGCGCGTGAACTGCACGATTCGGTTTCGCAGGCGTTGTATGGAATTGGACTCGGCGCCCGCACCGCGCGGACTCTTCTGGAACGCGAGCCAGCCAAAGCCGCCGAGCCCTTGGATTATGTCTTATCGCTCGCCGATGCGGGACTCGCTGAAATGCGCGCACTCATCTTCGAGTTGCGCCCCGAATCGCTCCAGACCGAGGGGCTGGTCGCGGCGCTCGGGAAGTTGGTCAACGCTTTGGGTGCGCGCCACCAACTCGAAGTCACACTGGAAGCGGGTGATGAACCCAATATCTCCACTGAGGCGAAAGAGTCGCTGTATCGAATTGCGCAGGAGGCAATGAACAACATCGCCAAACATGCGCGGGCAAATCATGTTGACGTTAAGTTGATAAATGCGAATGGACAATTGCTCTTGGGAATTTCCGATGACGGCGCCGGTTTTGATACAAGCGCAGAATTCCTTGGTCATCTGGGCATGCACAGCATGCGCGAACGCGCTGAGAAGGTTGGCGGGATGTTCACCATCGAGAGCGTGCCCAATGCCGGGACGCGAATTCAGGTCACGATTGCGCCGTCGGCGCGCTGACTATCACTTCGTAATGCTCGACCTTCTCGGGGAATTCCAACAGATACTTCACATCATCAGGATAGTAACGCGCTTTCTCGTAATCTTCACCTGCAAACTTCTTGATTGACTCAACTGAACCCGGAAAGAGACGACGAGGAAATGCACCTGTTCACCTTCGATGCGCCGCAGGAAATACACACCGTGATTTCCCTCGGTGGCTTGGTAATCAGTGATGCCTGTTTTGTTCTGATGCCCTATGTATTCGTCGGCTTTCGATATGGGGGTAATGCCATGCCAAATTCTTGCGATCATAATTTCTCCTTTCGATTCATCTCATCTGCCATCTCCCACGCCAGATCCATCGCCCGCAGAATCTCGTCGGGCTTGTTGAAAATTAATTCGTGACCCGTGTCTGGAACGATGATCGCTTTGGCATTAGGCAGAATCTGTTCCGCCTGTTTTGCCCACGCAGGGGGGACGTTGTAATCGCTCGCGCCGTTGACGATGACAAACGGGATTTGCATTTTGGGATACTGCGTCGCGATGCGCTCGGTCATGACTCCGCCGAAAGCCTGGTCGCTCATTGCTGATTTCATGTGCCGTCGAAGAAGCATGAACGATGTGTATTGATCCAGATACTCTGGCGGAGGCACTCTGTCAGGCGAAAAGGCAATCATCATTGACTGTTTTGTAATGGTAGTCAGACCAAATCGTTCGGCGGGATACAGAAGGATGTAGAAGAGCAGATCGCTCAGGAGGGGAATATCCACGAAGCGATACGTGGAAATATTACCTGGCAAAAATGCGGGTGCGAGTCCCACGCCTGCCGCCATGTCATCGGGAAATTCCATCGCCCAGGCGAACATGGTCGCGCCGCCGCGCGAGTGTCCTGCGACGATGGGCTTCTCGATGCCCAGTTGTTTAATCGCGCCGCGAATCAGCCGCGCTTGAACCAGTGGCGACCAACCATCTTTTGACGGTCGGTGGCTGTAACCGGAGCCTGGACGATCGAAGGCAAGAACGTGGTATTTCTCCGCCAGTTTATCTAGCAAAGGCGAGAGGATAAAATCATAACTGCTTCCGGCGTCACCGTGCAAAAGCAGGATGGGACGAGCTGAACCCTTTTCAACATAATGCAATTTGACGCCATCAACCGTCACGAACTTGCCACGCGGCGGATATTTCTTCTGTGCATTGCGCGCGAAGAGTTCGGCGTGGAT
>DASTJG010000278.1:0-10818 GCA_035716785.1 Anaerolineales bacterium | reverse complement strand
TTCCCACCACCTGATGCCCCAGGATCACTGGCAGGTGCGGTGGGGGAGTCCGCCCTTCGATCTCGTCCAGCTCCGTGTGACAGACTCCGCACCTCGTCACGCGCAGCAGCACCTCTCCCGGCGCGAGAGTCGGTTCGGGGTGTTGGACCAGCCTGAGGGGCGGAGACGGTACCTCGTCGACGGACGGCTTCACCTCCCCAAGCGCTTCAAGGAGCATTGCTTTCATAAATCCAATTTACCTCAAAAAAGACTTTTCGTCATTGCGAATGGAGCGAAGCAACACCGCATGATTTGCTTGAGCAAATCACGGTGGGTGCAGGTGTCTCATGCGAAATTTGTTGTTTGTAAACTGTAAATGAGATTGCTTCGTCGGGCCATGCCCTCCTCGCAATGACGGGGCAAGAATGTTTTTGAGACATATTCTAGAAAACGTACGGAACGAACCTCTTTGTATGCTTCATATAATCCTGATACCGGGGACCGAAGAAGCGCGTACATTCTGCTTCATCGGCTTTGGCGGTGGCGATCAGGGAGAGCGTCGCTGCGACTGCCAGAACCATTCCAATGAAGGAGGGTGACTTGAAGAAAATACCCCACGTCAGCAGGAACAAGGAACTATAGAGCGGGTGACGAATGTAATGATAAATGCCGCTTGTCACCAGTTCTGTGGTCTTCTCGAACGCCAGCAGGGATGGATCACCTGCGCGTTGCTCTGTAGGTTTGCCACGCGTACGCAGCGCCTGAACTCCGAACGCAAGCGGTATACAGGCGACGATCAACAGAAACCACGCGATGATCTGATTCCAGGAGAATGGCTTATAGAACCAGAACTTCATGTTGATCGCGAACAGCGCCAGGATGATTTCCCAGGCAAAGAAGCGATAGAAGCCATGCGAGCCTGGCTGGCGTAAGGATTTCCACGAAATTGCCAGGATGAGTAACGAACCTGCGATGAAAATGATCCACTGGTACATTGAAGCCTCGATGATTTCGATTAATTTACTTTTCGACCAAACGCTTAAAATAATAATAGGCGAGTGGCAGCTGTTGCGCGACACCGGACATCTCCCAGCCCTCTGCGCCAAGTGCATTGAGCTCGGCTTCATCGGGCGGGTTTTCTTTTTCCAGGTTACGGATGATCTGCTTGTATTCCCACTTCAGTGACTCTTTGACATAAATCATAGGCGGACGATTGGTTTCTGGCTGCTTCGGTGGGTGCGATGGAATGATCGTTTGATACATTTTATTCACTCCTTTTGCTTCCGGTTCAGTCTTTAATTAGACCACCGTGATACACCAATTCATACGCCACTTCCTGCCCGCGCCGGATGAATTCACGACCATGAAAAGAGTCTGTGTTCCCTTCGCTGGTATCCACATAGGTCAGGTCATTTTCCGTGTGCTCGTAGCCTCCCAGGAAACGACCCTCCTGGTACATGCGCGCGAGGCTGGACTTGATCAGCTGTCCGGCCTGCGCGGCGGTGAGGAGATCTTCGCGCAGGATACGGCCGTAATAATTCATTGCCCAAATGGGCTTTTCGGCAAAATAGACGACCTCTTCTCCGATGAAGTCTGTCCCGCCAAAGTAGCTGTCAAGGTAAGACCACTCGCCATCCACAAAGCGCAGATCGTGGGAACCGATGCGGCAGGGAGTCGCGTGCTCGCCATTGCCGACGTAGGTGGCGGCTTTGGCGCGCAAGATAAATGCATGCAGCGCGTCGATGTCAATTGTCATGATTTATCCTGTTCCGAACTGACGGTCGCCAGCATCGCCCAGACCTGGAACGATGTAGCCGCGTTCGTTGAGATGGTCATCGATCGCCGCGAGATAAATGGGGATATCGGGATGTGCCTTTTGCATCGCGGCAACACCCTCCGGTGCGCCGATCAGCCCCACAAACTTGATCTTTTTCACACCCCAGCGCTTGAGCACGTCCGCGGTGGCTGTAGCGGAGCCGCCCGTGGCGAGCATGGGATCGAGGATCAAACAAACAGAAACGGTGGGCTCGAGCGGCAGCTTGTTGTAATATTCCACGGGACGTAGCGTATTTTCGTCACGATAGAGACCGATGTGCCAAACCTCCGCGCTTGGCATCAGGCCCCAGACTCCTTCGACCATCCCCAGTCCCGCGCGCAGGATGGGCACCAGACCGATCTTTTCCTGTAATTCTGTGCCTGTCACTTTAGCGAGCGGGGTTTCCAGCTCGCGCGGTGTGACAGCCAGATCGGCGGTTGCCTCATAGGCGAGCAGCGCTGCGATCTCGCGGACCAGTTCGCGGAATTTCTTGGGTTCTGTTCTTTTGTCTCTCAAGCGGGAAAGTTTGTGGGCAACGAGCGGGTGTGTGGATGCGTAGACGTTTGACATGACGGCCTCCGAAGTTAGATTAAGTGATTATAGCCCGCGAGGTGATTTTTGACACATGACTCTGTCCCTTGTTTTGCGTACATTAAGAAGAGAATAAGGAGATCGTCATGAAACTTTCCGGCCTGCATATTCTCCTGACCTACCAGTGTACCTGCGAGTGTGATCATTGTTTTGTCTGGGGGAGTCCCTGGCAGACGGGCACGCTGATGTTCGAGCAGATCGAGCAGATCCTGCAGCAGGCAAAAGAGGCGGGGGTTACTTCAATTTACTTTGAGGGCGGCGAACCATTTTTGTATTACCCGATTCTGGTGCAATCCGTTCGCAAAGCCGCCGATATGGGCTTCTCGGTCGGGATCGTTTCGAACGCCTATTGGGCAAACTCTGTAGCGGACGCGGAGGAATGGCTGCGACCGTTTGTAGGGCGGCTTGCCGATCTTTCAGTGAGCAGTGATTTGTTTCATTGCAGCGAGGCAATGGGGGAACGCCCCCAAAACGCGCTGGTCGCAGCAAAGTGGCTGAACATTCCCACCGGTATGATCAGCGTCGCGCGGCCGGATGCCCAGGCACAACAGAGTCACGGGCAGATCGAAAACGAAAGCGCGGTGATGTACCGCGGTCGGGCGGCGGCGAATCTTTCTGCACGCGCGGAGCATCATCCCTGGGAAAGTTTCGATTCCTGTCCGCACGAAGATTTGCGCGAGCCGGGACGCATCCATCTCGACCCGCTGGGCAATCTGCACATCTGCCAGGGACTTTCGATCGGGAACCTGTTCGAGAAGCCGCTGAAACAGATCTGTGAAGAATATGACCCGGATGAGCATCCCATTTGTGGACCGCTTCTTGAGGGAGGACCTGCTGCGTTGGTGACCGAATACAACCTTCCCCATGCATCCTCCTACGCCGATGCCTGTCATTTGTGCTATACCGCGCGAGCTGCACTGCGGGTGCGTTTCCCGGGGTGTCTCAGCCCTGATCAAATGTATGGCGTGATGGGAAAGTTAGATTGAAGTGCCCGAGCTGCACTGTAAGTTATCGTCATTGAATGGATCATTTTGATGGTCGCTTTTGTGTGCCAGCCTCTGGAGGCGGATTGCTTTGCGGGTCCGAAAGTGGGCCAATGGCACTCCGGACTCCTCGAAAGAAAAGGCTCTGGAACAAGTGGGTCATTTCTCTGGGAGTATGTTTCATATCCTCCTCCAGCCACCAGTCCACAGTGCTGAGAAGCGCTCCACTGAAGAAGGCAGCGAAGAATTCAATCGGCACAGTAAAGACAAGGGGAATTGGATCGGTCTTTGCCTTGGTCTCCACGAACTGAACGATTGCATCTGTGGCGACCTTGCGGATGCGTTCGACGACCCGGCTCGATCTTTCACTCTTTAGAAGGATGTAGTAAAGTTCTGAATTCTCATAAACGTGTTCGAAAACGATCAGCAGGGGAGGTCCCGGTCTCTCTTCCTTGCGATCGATAGTCTCCTCCTGGGGTTGCAGCCAGGCTGAAAAAGGGACCTCCGATAAAACCTGCACCTTTTCATATGCCATTTCACGGAACTCTTCAAGCAGCAGATCTTCCTTATCTTTGTAGTGCAGGTAAAAGGTGGCACGCCCCACATTCGCCCGGTCTGTGATTTCCTCGATGGAGATGGAGTCATAGCCCTTTTCCTTGATGAGTTCAAGCAAGGCTGTATGCAGGGATTGGCGTGTCCGCTGGATCCGCCGATCCATTTTGTTTTTTAGAGGGTGTGTCATAGATTAGACCTTTCTCAGTTGTGCGTTGACAGTTCGTGATTACTAATTATAATAGACACTATACAATTATGTACATAGTCTATTATCTTTTATTGCCTGGTATCTTTTGCCCAAAGAAAGGAATTTGAGGAACTCGTGTCAGCTACTCGTCAATCTCACAACAATTCCTCTGAGGGCCCCACGCTGGTTGAGCTGGTGGATGTTGTCAAGGTGTATGCCACGGCTGCAGGGGAGTTTACCGCGCTCAACGGGATCAACCTGCAGGTGGGGAAGGCTGAGTTCCTCGGCATTGTCGGAAAATCCGGCGCGGGAAAATCCACGCTGCTCAACATGATCACAGGGGTCGATCATCTCACTTCCGGGGAAGTCATTGTCCATTCGAACGGTTCACCCGTCTCCATCCACGAAATGAGCGAGGATGGGATCGCTCTGTGGCGTGGAAAGAACCTGGGGGTTGTGTACCAGTCCTTTCAGCTTTTGCCCATGCTGACTCTGGTGGAGAACATCATCCTGCCCATGGATCTGTGTGGCAAGTTCAAGCCGAAGCAGTCGCGTGAACGCGCCCTCGAATTGCTGCGGCTTGTCGAGATCGAGGACCATGCCGATAAACTTCCCTCTCAAATTTCCGGCGGACAGCAGCAGCGTGTTGCCATTGCGCGCGCACTGGCGAACGATCCGCCTATCCTGGTCGCCGACGAACCGACGGGCAGCCTCGATTCGGCCACGGCGGAGCACATTTTCGAGGTCTTCGAACAGCTTGTCAATGACATGGGCAAGACCATCATCATGGTGACGCATGACCAGTCCCTTGCACCGCGCTTCACGCGTATGCTGAGGATCACGGATGGGGAGTTGGCTCGTCCTGAGCGGAGTGAGGAGCACTTTGTGCGACGAACGCAGACGAAGGACAAGTTTGAAGATGCGCTTCGTCTGCGGACTTCCACTTCGCCAAGCGAAGTGTCCGCTCAGCGCGAAGATGGGAGCTGGTGAAATGAGTGCGCTTCGCTCGCAGCTGATCGCCGATTCCAATAAATTTGCGATGTCCACACCCGATGCGATGATCGACATGCATGGCATCGTCAAGACCTTCAAGACTCCGTCCGGCGAGTTCACCGCGCTCAAAGGCGTCGACTTGACGATCAACCGCGGCGAGTTCGTTTCGATTGTCGGCAAGTCCGGCAGCGGGAAGTCTACGCTGCTGAATATGATCACCGGTATCGACCATCCCACGCAGGGACGCGTGGTCATTGGCGGCACGGACATTTACACCGGCGTGACCGAGAGCCAGCGCTCCAGGTGGCGCGGCAGAAACCTCGGGATCGTTTTCCAGTTTTTTCAGTTATTGCCCATGCTGACCTTGCTCGAGAACGTCATGCTCTCGATGGATTTCGCCGAGATGTATGATTTCGACGAACGCCCTGAGCGTGCCATGGAAATGCTCAAACTGGTGGGGTTGGCAAAATTCGCCAACAAACTGCCTGTGCTGGTTTCGACAGGGCAGCAACAGCTGGCGGCGATCGCACGTGCCATGGCCTGCGATCCGCCTCTCCTGGTCGCGGATGAACCGACCGGGAATCTGGATTCGAGATCGGCGAACACGATCGTCGATCTGTTCGAGAAACTGGCGCGCGGCGGAAAGACCGTCGTCATGGTGACGCATGACCCGTCATTGACCTCACGTACCACGCGCAACCTCACGATTGCAGATGGCTTACTGGTCGCGGACAGCGATCATAAATCGTAAATCAGAAATCAGAAATCGAAAATCATATGAAGCCTCGTTGGCGAAAAGTAATTCACGATCTTCTCGATAATAAGGGACGCACTCTGCTGGTGGTCTTCTCCATTGCAGTGGGCGTGTTTTCCATTGGGGTGATTGCGGGCGCCTATCAGATCATCGGGACGGATCTGAGAGCGTCCTATTCGGCTGTCAACCCTGCCAACATTGAACTGCGCATGGCAAACTTTGACGATGACATGCTGGAGATGATCCGAAACCAGGATGGCGTTGCTGATGCTGAAGCGCGGCGCGTTGCCAATATGCGTGTGCGGGTGCCTGGCACAGAGAAATGGACCACGCTCGACATCGTCGCATTCGACGATGTCGAGGAGAACTCGATTAACTTGCTGACTCTGCTCGAGGGGCGGGCGATCCCCGAGAAACGCGAAGTTCTGCTGGAACAGGATGCGCTTAACCATATCGATGTGGGTGTGGGCGGCATGCTCGAGTTCGAACTCCCCGACGGCAGTACCAAAATTATGCCGGTTGTTGGCATTGTCCAGGATATTGGCGGGAGCGCAGGAGATTTTCTGGCTTCGCCAACCGGCTATATCACCAAGGATACGCTGCCAACCCTGGGGCAGCCAGAGCTTTTCAACCGTACTTTCGTGACAGTTTCCCAGGGCGGCGATGATATTGTCCATGTTCGCGCTATGGGGGCAGCCTTGAAGGACAAGATCGAGAAGAATGACAACCTGGTTGGCAAGATGCGCTTCGCAGAAACCCATAGACATCCGCTTGCCGATACCGTCAAAGCGATCCTGGGTATCCTGATGGCGTTGGGAATCCTGATCTTATTCCTATCCAGTTCCCTGATCGCAAACACGCTCAGTGCGCTGCTCAATCAACATTTGCGCTATATCGGTGTGATCAAACTGGTCGGCGGGCAGAGACGCCAGGTTTTCATGATGTATCTTACGCTGATCATGGCATTTGGCGTTCTGGCGTTGCTCATTGCCGTTCCGTTGGGCGGACAGGGCGCCTATGGACTCTCATTATTCGTTGCGAATACTCTGAATTTCAATATTCTAGGATACCGTGTCGTGCCGGTTGCGTTCGTCATCCAGATCCTGGTCGGCTTGCTGGTTCCGCTGATCGCCGGGCTGGCACCTGTCCGGAATGGATCGCGCATCACTGTTCTGCGTGCGCTCAGTGGAGGACTGGCTGAGGGTGAAGGTCAGGCAAAAGCTGGGAAGGAGCGGCTGCCCTGGTTCGACTGGATGCAGGTCAAGGCGACACGTCTCCTCGCCAAACGCGGAATCCACATCCCGCGTCCGTTCGTCATTTCCCTGCGCAACACATTCCGGCGCAAGAGCCGCCTGATGTTGACCCTGTTCACGCTCACGATGGGCGGTGCGATCTTCATCGCTGTCTTCAACGTGCGTGTCACGCTGCATGATTACATGGATGTGATCGGGAAATATTTTGTGGCCGATGTGTCCGTTGATTTCGACAAACCCTACCGCCTGGACAAAGTCGTGCAGGACGCGCTGAAAGTGGATGGCATCCAGCATGTGGAGGGCTGGCAGTTCGCAAGCGCGGAGCTGCTGGACGATAACGAGCAGGTCCTTGAAAATATTAGTTTGCTGGCTCCGCCCGCCAATAGCAAGTTGATCGAACCGAAGATGGTGTCGGGCCGCTGGGTCCGTGCGGACGATGTTCGCAAACTCGTGATCAGTGAGGGGGCGCTCAAGTACTATCCAAACCTGAAACCGGGCGATACCTTCAACCTGAAAATCGATGGCAAGGAAGAAGTCTGGCAGGTGGTCGGGATCTTCCAATTTATGGATCGTGAAGGTGTGCTGGCATACGCGCCCTTTGAATATATCTCGCAGATCAATGGTCTCATGAACCGTTCTTATTCATACCGGCTGGTCACCGACCGGCATGATCGTCCATACCAGGATGCGAAAGCGGAAGAACTGGATAAATACTTGCGCGATCTCGGGTACAAGGTGCGTGTGGCAAAAGCAGGACGTGCCTCCCTGGATAAGGCGGTGGAAAGCCTGGATGTGCTGGTCGTATTCCTGCTCATCATGGCGGTCCTGACCGCGATCGTCGGCTCGATGGGGTTGACCGGCACAATGGGCATGAACGTGCTGGAACGTACGCGTGAGATCGGGATCATGCGCGCCATCGGCGCGGACGACCGCGCTGTGATGCGGACGGTCATCGCGGAGGGCGTTTTTGTCGGTACGATCTCTTTCGGGCTGGCGATTATCCTCTCCATTCCATTTACCTTATTGCTGGCGAGGATCGTGAGTCTGGCGGTGTTCCAGTCGCCGATCCCCATTGTTTTCACATATACGGGTTATGCCATCTGGCTCGGACTGGTTCTGGCTTTGTCTGCCCTGGCCAGTGTTTTGCCTGCCCGCAATGCCGCCCGGCTGACCATTCGTGAAGTGCTGGCGTACGAGTAAAGTAAAAGGTAGAGAAGTAGACAGGTACACAAGTAGACATAGCGGATGCGACCATCCAATCCTTAACCACTAATTAGGCAATCGTTAAAAACTTCAGACTAGGGAAATCCCGTATTGAATTTTAAAACTTCTGCGCGATAATGAAATTGCTCGGAAAAAAAGCAAAGCTACGGAAACGTAGCCACGCAAAGTCATGGGTCTTCAGTCACAGTTCCTGTGAACAGATCGCCAGACTGCCGAAAATAGCAAAACCGCCGAAAGACGGCGACGCAAAGCCAGGTGTCTAAACCTAGCCTATACTAGGCAAGACCGACCAGCTAACCGAAAAGCAAAACTACGGAAACGTAGTGACGCAAAGTCATGGGTCTAAAGTCGGTAGACAAAGATTGCCAGACTACCAAAGAGCAAATAACAGTAGCAGGGATGACGAAAGTTGTCATCCCTGCTCAATTTAAGGGGGAATCTTTTATTGCGAGCCTTCGGGAAGCAATCTCATAATAGGTACCAGGGCTACTTACTGGGAGACACCTGCACCCACCGTGATTTGCTCAAGCAAATCATGCGGTGTTGCTTCGCACACCTGCTACCTCCCCAGCACAGACCGATCGTGCGGAATACGCGGGCGGTGCTAGGGAAGAACGCTCGCAATGGCAGTTGACACAGTATAATAGAACATATGACCACTGACCAAAATAAACCGGGGCGAGCTCGTCCTCTGGACCCTGAATCCAAACCTGACGACCGTGTGGACAACGCGCTTCGTCCACAAAAACTATCCGACCTGATCGGGCAGGATCAGGTCAAGGAAAATCTTGGTATCCTGATCGCCGCGGCGCGTCAGCGCGGGGAAGCACTGGATCATGTGCTGTTTTACGGTCCTCCTGGCTTGGGCAAGACGACGCTCGCGCATGTCGTTGCCAATGAGATGGGCGTCAACGTCAAGGTGACGGCGGGCCCCGCCATCGAGCGCGCCGGCGACCTGGCAGCCATCCTGACCAACCTGCGCGCCGGCGATGTGCTCTTCATCGACGAGGTCCATCGCCTCGGGCGAGCGGTGGAAGAGGTGCTGTATCCCGCCATGGAGGATTTCGCGCTGGATATCGTGATCGGCAAGGGACCCTCGGCGCGTTCCATCCGCTTGAAGTTGCCGCACTTTACCGTGGTCGGCGCGACGACGCGGCTGGCGCTGGTCACCGCACCTTTGCGCGCACGTTTCGGCGCGGTCTATCGTTTGGATTATTACGATCTCGAGGCAATGAAGTCGATCGTCGCGCGGGCGGCGGGAATGCTGAAGGTCGAGGTGGAACTCGGCGGCGTGGAGGAGATCGGCCGGCGCGCCCGCGGGACCCCGCGCGTGGCGTTGCGTCTCTTGCGCCGCGTGCGCGACTATGCCCAGGTCCGCGCAGATGGGAGGATCACTCCTCAGATTGCCAAAGAGGCGCTTGACCTGCTGCAGGTCGATCCGCTGGGACTCGACGACATCGACCGGCGCGTGCTTAGGACGATCATCCAGAAATATGGCGGCGGACCGGTCGGCTTGAACACGATCGCGGCCTCGATCAGCGAGGAGCAGGACACGATCATGGACGTCGTCGAGCCGTATCTGCTCCAGCTCGGCTTCCTCGACCGCACTGCCCAGGGCCGCATCGCGACCAAGTCCGCGTATGAGCAGTTGAAGCTGGAGTATCGCGAGGAAGGACAGCAGAGATTGTTGTGATGCTGTCGCGCTGAGCGGAGGGACGGTGTTCGCCCGTCCCGCAGTCGAAGCGGCGGTAACTGGGAGATTGCTTCGCTCATGTGGTCTCGATACGCCCTTCGGGCTACTCGACCAGCGGTCGCTCGCAATAGCGGAGAACGAAAATGGAAAATCTTGCTCGTTACCTGGTAATTGGTGGGGTGATCTTGATCCTGATCGGTGGGGGAGTGTACCTGGCTGCAAAGTTTGGCATCCCGCTCGGCAGGTTGCCCGGCGACATTCGCATCGAGGGCAAGAACGGGTCGTTTTACTTCCCGGTGGTGACTTGTATCCTGATTTCCGTGATTTTGACAATTATTGTTAACCTGATCGGCAGATTTCTGAAGTAAATTCAATTCTCCTTCCGGAATATGCATAGATATGAAGGCTCTTAACTTCAAGCGAATCATCACAAGCCTTGGCGTAATTGTTGGCTGCGTGTTATGCGGGCTCCTAGGCTTTTTTGTCGCAGGCAGTATTGGTATAGATGCAAGCGAGAATAAAACCGAAGATGTAGATTGGATCACGCTGGGAGAGCCGCCGTTAAAGATCGATCATTTGTTGTTTGTAGATCCATACAGTGTATTTGTAAAAACGAGGGATGGGGAAGTTTTTAAAAGATACGTTGAATGCGAGTCTGAACCTTGCTGGACAGTTTCTGCTTTGCCAGACCCGGGTACTACAAGCTGGGTAACTGAAAACCTGGTTATCGCAGAGACTTGTCAATTTCAGGGTGAAACCATAGCTCCACCGGGTATTGTGGTGGAGTGCG
>DASTJG010000277.1:0-3337 GCA_035716785.1 Anaerolineales bacterium | reverse complement strand
CCCGGTGAAACACTTGGACTGGTGGGCGAAAGCGGCTGTGGCAAAACCACAACGGGACGCCTGATCCTGCGCGCCTACGATCCCAGCGACGGGGAAATCTGGTTCAACGACTGCAAGCTTGGGCGCGTGAATGTCGCGACGCTGGATGCACACCAACTCCGCCAGATCCGCATGAATATGCAAATGGTGTTCCAGGACCCCTATTCCTCCCTGAACCCGCGCATGACTCTCTTGCAGATCGTCGGAGAGCCTTTGCTGGTCAACGAGGTTGCCAGGGGAAGCGAGTTACAAGATCGGGTTGCTGAACTATTGAAAGTTGTCGGGCTGCGTCCCGAATACATGCAGCGTTACCCGCATGCCTTCTCCGGCGGACAACGCCAGCGGATCGGTCTGGCGCGCGCCCTAGCGCTCAACCCGCAACTGGTGGTCTGTGATGAACCCGTCAGCGCGCTGGATGTTTCTGTCCAGGCGCAATCCCTCAATCTTCTGCAGGACCTGCAAAGCGAATTCCATCTCACCTATTTGTTCATCTCTCATGATCTCAGCGTGGTCGAACACATTAGCGACCGCGTTGTGGTGATGTACGTTGGAAAGCTCGTGGAACATGCTCGCACGGAAGAGCTTTTCTACCGGCCCAGGCATCCCTACACCGAGGCGCTGCTCTCCGCCGTTCCCAAACCCGATCCCCGCCAACGCAGCGCGCCGATCGTACTGGAAGGAGATGTCGCCGATCCGGCCAACCCGCCCACCGGCTGCTACTTCCATCCGCGCTGCCGGTTTTGCATTTCTCGATGCAAAACCGAATCTCCGCAGCTGCGCGAGATCTCCCCGGGACACTTTGTCAGTTGTCATCGTGCCGATGAACTCACTTTAACCGGTGTGACTTAACAATCATTTTGGTGTGACCAGGTCGAGAAAGGAGGTTCCTGAGCTACTCATTACGATCAGGCTTTCAAGCAATGGAGACAGTTTTTCCAGTTAGCTCTTAAGAAGGAGAAAGGATATGGAAAACAAACGTAAGTTCACTCGCCGAGAATTTTTGAAGATCGGCGCCTTTACGGCAGCGGGCGCCCTCGCGGCTTGCAGCCCGGCCACGCTGCCAGCGACACCGGAACCCACCGCGCCATCCAAGCCGCTTCCCACCGCGACGTCTGCTCCGACCGGTCCGACATATTCTGAACCGTCCATGCTGGCCGACCTGGTGGAGCAAGGCAAACTGCCGCCGGTCGTGGAGCGCCTGCCGGAGAATCCCTGGGTTGCCCCGGTGCTGGAATCGAACGGCAAGTCCGGCGGCGTGATCCGGCGCGCCTTCACCGGCCCAGGCGATAAGTGGGGCATGTCCAAGCTCGGCGACCGCGCCCTGGTCTGGTTCGACCAGAACCTGGTGATGCAGCCACGTATGTGCGAATCCTGGGAAGTCAACGATGACGGCACAGAATGGACCTTCCACCTGCGCAAGGGCACCAAGTGGTCCGACGGCACAGAGCACACCAGCGCGGATGTCGTATGGTGGTACGAGCACGAAGCCACCAACGAGACCCTCTTCCCTGGTCTGACAGAGGGACGCTGGTTCACTGGAACCGGGGAAACCAAAAAGATGATGGAGGTAATCGCTCCGGATGACTATACCTTCACCTTCAAGTATGCCGAGCCCAAACCGCTCTTGATCTACACCATGGGCCGCCAGGGGGTAGCAGCACCCGCCCACTACATGAAGCAGTGGATTCCCGACACCGCCGATGATCCGGACAAACTGGCAGCAGATGTCGAAGCGGCCGGGTTTGAGTCCTGGGACAAGTATTACATCGACAACCGACGCTTCTGGATGTGGAATCCTGACCTGCCTCACTTCGGACCCTGGGTCGCCAAGAATGACCTGAACGCGGAAAAGTGGGTCATCGAGCGCAACCCCTACTTCTTCGGGGTTGACTCGGATGGCATGCAACTGCCCTACCTGGATGGGGTCCACAGCCGCTTGTTCTCCGATGCCCAGGTCTTCAACCTGTGGCTGACAAATGGTGAGATCGACTTCCAGGCCCGCCGCGTCCAGGTGGGGGATTACACCCTCCTCAAAGAGAACGAGGCAGCAGGCGACTATGAGGTCGTTCCGTGCCCGTCGGCAAAACACATGGTGGTCGTGCTCAACCAGGCCTCCAAGAACGAGCAACTGCGCAACTTCTTCATGAACCGCGACGTGCGCATTGCCCTGTCACTGGCCATCAACCGCAAAGGCATCAACGAGCTGAACTACCTCGGCCTGGGCACGCCGCGCCAGTACAGTCCATTGTCCATGTCGCCGCAGTATCACGAAAAGCTCTCGAATGCCTACATCGAATACAATCCTCGCAAAGCCAACGAGTTGCTGGATGCTGCCGGATATACCGCCAAGGATGAGGAAGGCTTCCGCAAGTACTCAGAAGATGGCGAAACGATCTTCTTCGTCCTGGAAGGGCAATCCGGTACAGGCACGCCTGACGAAGATGCCGCCCAGCAGATCGTGAAGATGTTCAAGGCAGTCGGCGTTAAGTGCGAATACAAATTCGTGGAGACGACCCTCTACAACCAGCACTACACTTCGAACGATCTGGATGCCGCCTGGTGGTATGCCGATCGCACCGTCGTGCCTCTGGGCGCGGAAGGGCTCATCTTCCGCGGCATCGCCAGCGACCGCCCCTTCGTGGATGCCTACAACAAGTTCTTCGACGATCCTGAAAACCCAATTGCGATCGAGCCACCTCCGGATCATTATATCCGCAAGATCCGTGACCTCTGGGAGCAAGTCCTTGTCACAGGCAATCCGGACAAGCAAAATGAGCTGTTCGCGCAAATCCTGGATATCTGGGCGGAAGAGCTGCCCATGATCGGCGTAGTAGGTGAATTGCCGGCACTGACGGTCGTCAAGAACGGACTCAAGAACTTCGGACCGAGCCCGAACGATGACACGACCTGTGATGAGTATGTCCTCAACCCTGAAACCCTCTTCTGGGAAAACCCGGCAGAACACATGCTTGAGGCGTAGTCGTTTCGTCTGATACCTTCCCCCTCTCTGGATGAGAGGGGGAAGGTCCGTGCATGATTGGCAGAGGCTGTCCCGGAGGTACCTATGCTTTCCTATATCCTGCGCAGGATCGGGATGATGATCCCTACCCTGTTCATCATATCGGTGATCACGTTCATCATCATCCAGCTTCCACCGGGGGACTTCCTGACTTCCTATGCCGCGAGCCTGCGGTCACAGGGCGATATGATCGATGAAGCGGAGATCGAGGTCATGCGAGAGCGCTACGGACTGAACCAGCCCATGTATGTTCAGTATGGAAAATGGGTCTGGGGCATC
>DASTJG010000276.1:0-7860 GCA_035716785.1 Anaerolineales bacterium | reverse complement strand
TGTTGCGAAACTGTATCGTCTGGGGCTTGACCATGTGGAACATGGATAAGGATTTCATTTCAAGGAATTATGGCTGAAACACATTCTCATACTCACTCTCATCTGCGTGAAGCTGCCAAACAAACAACGCAGCGCCTTTCTTTGTCGCTTTTCCTCACGCTTGCATTCGTTGTCATTGAAGCGGGCGCGGGGATCTTCGCGAACAGTCTGGCGCTGCTCACCGACGCGGCCCACAACCTGACCGACGTCATTGCGCTGGGCCTGACCTGGTTTGCGGTCCGCATCACCGCCCAGCCCGCCAACGCCCAGAAGACGTACGGCTATCACCGCGCGGGGATTCTGGTGGCGCTGCTCAATTCGACTACCCTGGTGCTGATCTCGCTGGGTATCTTTTATGAAGCCTATCGTCGCTTTGTTTCTCCGTCGGAAGTGCAATCGACGATCCTGATCGGTGTGGGTCTCATCGCGGTAGTCATCAACCTGATCACTGCCCTGCTTGTGCATCGCGGCAGCCAAAGCGACCTCAACCTGCGCTCGGCGTTCGTCCATTTGATGGGGGATGTGCTTTCCACGGTCGGCGCGGTGATCGCGGGTGTGATCATCTATTTCACGGGCGCGAACTGGCTCGATCCGCTCGTCAGCGTGTTGATCGGTTTCCTCATCCTTTATAATGCCTGGGGCATCCTGCGCGACGCGGTGGATATTTTGCTCGAATCCACACCGCGCGACGTGAATATCAAAGACCTGGTGAATGACATCATTCAAGTGAAGGGTGTGCTTGGCATTCACGACATCCACGTCTGGAGTCTGACGCAAAACCTGCGGACCATGTCCGCCCATATTCTTACCGACGATCTGCACATCAGCGCGGGAGCGCAAATCCAGCGCGGGGTTCGTGAGATGCTGCGTCAACGTTATAATATTGTCCACGCCACGCTGCAACTTGAATGTGTGGACTGTTTTCCCGATTCGTTGTACTGTGATTTGAATTGCCAGCTTCCTGCGGACGACGTTCAGCACACGGCTCAGCATTCCAGCCGATAACTGACTCTGCCAAGCAAACATCCTGCGTGCCTGCACTTTGTCCCATGATCTTCATCCCCCGGAGGGGCTATTTTGAATTGTTGTAATCATATATGACAAAAATACTACTACTCAAAATCTGGCGGATATTTCCCGAATGGCTTCAGAAAATTGCATCTCGAATCATACGCCCATTATTTCAGGTGTTTGCCGCCGCGGTTATCCTGGACCCGGACAAAAATATCCTTCTGGTCAAAACGACGTATCAGAGAGTTCATCCCTGGGGTTTGCCTGGAGGCGGTCTGGAATATGGCGAGCATCCGGAAGATGCAGTCGTACGCGAAGTTCGCGAGGAGACCGGTCTGATGGTTGATATTGAACGACTTCTGATGGTCGAGTCCTGGCTGCCGGATCGTGTGGGACTGTACTATCTATGTAGAATTACAGATGGGGCGTTTACTCCCAGTGATGAAGTTTCAGAATTTGACTATTTTCCGTTGGACAATTTGCCGGATATCCGTCCCATCGACACGGACATTATAAAAAGATTACATGCAATGGTGCAACATGAACTGGCTTGAAGTCTCTCTCACAGTGAACGGTGAACTTGCCGAGGCGGTCGCGGATGTGCTGGCGCGTTTCGCGTACAGCGGTGTGATGATGGAGCAGGGCGTCAAATATACGGACGAGGAAGACGCGGGTACACCCACAGGTCCCATCACTGTCCGTGCCTATTTGGAAATGAACGACCAGATCGAAGAGACGCGGCAGAAGCTCGAAGAGTCTCTATACTATCTGGGAATGATCCAGCCTCTGCCCGCCGCCTCCTACAAGCAGATCGCGGACCAGAACTGGATGGAAGCCTGGAAGCAGCATTACCGGCCGATCCTGATCGGCAAACGACTCGTCATCCTGCCGGCCTGGATGGATTCGCCCGACCCGAGTCGCCTGGCCATCAAGATCGATCCAGGCATGGCGTTTGGCACCGGGACACATCCAACAACACAGTTGTGTTTGGAGTTGATGGAGAAATGTTTTGATAATGAACCATCCTCCATAATTGACGTTGGCTGTGGCTCGGGCATCCTCTCCATTGCGGCGCTCAGGCTGGGGGCCAAATCCGCGCTGGGGGTGGACATCGACGCGGACTCGATCGTCAATGCGCGGGAAAACGCGAACACGAATGGTGTAGGAGATGAATTGATCCTTGAGGTTGGTTCTGTGCAGGAAATCCTGGACGGCAGGTTCGCGTTTCGCAAGGCTCCCCTTGTGGTCGCGAACATTCTTGCTCCGGTAATCATCCGTCTCTTTGATGCGGGACTCACGGAACTGATGGAGGACGGCGGTGCGCTGCTCCTGAGCGGGATCCTGCAGGAGCAGGAGCAAAACGTCATCGCAGCCGCGCAGGCAAAGGGTCTCAGGCTGAATGAACGCAGGCAGATGGCAGACTGGGTCGCGCTGAGGATGAGTCGCTGAATCCCCAGAATCTCCCATTATTGAATCCCTGATTGAATATTAGAATACCGCTCACAATTTTAGAGCCAAGGAGAATCCAGGATGAACAGGAAAACAAAGATCAGTTTGGCAGTTGCAGGTCTTGCCCTGGCAGCGCTGGCGTGTCAGGCCGTCACAGACACTGGAGATGATGAAGGAGATGTAGACCCGAATGCTCCAACGTCTACCCCCAGACCGAGAGTGATTTTTAGCGATGATTTCAGGGAGCAGACCTGGGGTACAGGCACCGATTCCGATAGCTCCGTGGAATACGCGAACGAAGCTCTGCAAATGATCGTCTACACCCCAAATTGGTTTGTGTGGAGCACGCCCAACACGGAAGAGTATCAGAATATCCAAATAGAAGTGACTGTGACCAACAATGATACCGATTCCACCACGGCGTTCGGAATTATGTGTAATCAACAGGAGGTACGCGATGATTTTTATTACTTTGCCGTAACACCCGCCGGTGAATATGCCATTGCCAAAGCCTCCGAGGGTCAGAGGGATGTCTTCCTCACCAACGAGGATCAGTGGGCAGTTTCTGAGTTAATTCCACAGGAAGCCGCTTCGTATAACGTCGGCGCGGACTGTGGCAATGGCACGTTGACTCTCTATGTCAATAGTCAGCAGATCGCTTCCGTATCCGATTCATCCTACATCAGCGGTACTGTTGCCCTGTTTGTTTTCAGTGGGGAAGAGGCGACCACGACAGATGTTTCCTTTGACGATTTCCTGATCATGGAATTACCGTAACTCTGCATTTATCGAATTCAAATCCTGTGCTTGGCAGAAGCGCAGGATTTTTTAAATCTATTACTGAAATTCTGTGCTATGATTCGATGAACATGGACCGCCGCCGATTGATCCTCTACCTGCTTTTGAATGTATTCATTTCTGCCTGTGTCACCGGCGCGATCCTGTTCTGGTACGACCGCAATTATCGGTCGGTCAGTGTTTCGTCAGTCCTGCCTGCTGTGCCGTCTGGCAACCAGCAGGTTTCCGCCCCAGGTGAAACGCTGATGCCTCAAACTGATATCCCCATCGAGATCGTCAGCGTGATCGGCGCGGGGACGCTGAATGCCGAATGGGTTGTTGTAACGTACAAAGGCGAGGATCAGATCAATCTGGCGAACTGGGAACTGCGCGATGATGACCGGAATGTGTTCGTCTTCCCGCAACTGATCCTGCATACGAATGGTGCCGTGCAAGTTCATACTGCTTCCGGGACCAATACTGTGATCGATCTATACTGGGGGCAGAGCGATCCCGTTTGGGAATCCGGCGAAGAGGCGCAGCTATACGACCCGAGTGGCAACCTGCGCGCGAAGTATAAGGTGCCGTAAAAACACCGCTGGTCGAGCGCACGATTTGCTAAGCAAATCGAGTCGAAACCAGCGATATCAAGTAAAAATGAAATTGGTGGTCTCGATACATTCCTCGCTTACGTTCGGAACTACTCGACCACCGGTACATAGATAAAATGACTCAAGCACTCTATCGAAAATACCGACCGAAAGAATGGGACGAGGTCATTGGGCAGGATCATGTTGTCCAGACTCTTAAGAATGCCATCGCGGCGGACCGCGTCGCGCATGCCTATCTCTTCGCGGGCTCGCGCGGGACCGGCAAAACGACGCTGGCGCGGCTCCTGGCGAAAGCAGTCAACTGTCTGAATCCCGACCCGGCCAAACGACCCGACAACGAGTGCGAGAACTGTAAGGCTGTCAACGACAATCGTTTCATGGATCTGATCGAGATCGACGCGGCTTCCAACACCAGCGTGGATGACGTGCGCGACCTGCGCGACAAGATCAACTTCTCGCCTTCACAGGGCAAGTACAAGATCTACATCATCGACGAAGTCCATATGCTTTCGACCGCGGCATTCAATGCGCTGCTCAAGACGCTCGAAGAGCCGCCGCCGCATGCAATCTTCGTTTTAGCGACCACAGAAATTCACAAGATCCCGGCGACGGTTTTATCGCGCTGCCAGCGCCATGAGTTCCGGCGTGTGCCGGTGGATGAGATCGTCAAACAGCTCAAGCTCATTCTCAAAGCCGAAAAAATCCAGGCAGACGACGACGCGCTGATCCAGATCGCGCGCCAGTCCGCGGGCGGGATGCGGGACGCGATCTCCCTGCTCGACCAGCTTTCGTCGATGGGCGGGAAGATCACACTCGCGCTCGCACAAACTGTGCTGGGCACGGCGACGAGCCAAACTGTATTGGATGTCGTCTCGTCCGTGATGGATCACGATCCCGCGCATGGGCTGGAGACCATTCACAAGGCTCTCGATGCGGGCGCCGACCCGCGCTCGCTGGCGCGCCAGATCGTCGAGTATCTGCGCGGTCTCATGCTCATTCAGATGGGCAATGCCAACCAGGTCGAGGCGACGGCGGATGTCAAGAAGCAGATGCAGGCTCACGCGCGCTCCTTTTCGACCAGCGATGTCCTGCGGATGATGAAAGCCTTCAACAATGCTGCGACGGATGTACGCGGCGGCTGGCAGCCATCGTTGGGACTGGAGCTTGCCCTGGCAGAGGTAATGGATGCGCCTGCCGCGTCGGCGCCGCTTCCACCAACGGCGCCTCCGTCCGCGAGCGTTCACGCGCAGCCTCAGTCTGCTTCTGCTCCTCAAACCGAATCTCCCCGGAAGCCTGCGCAGAGTGAGAGCGTCCAAGAAGAAGCCAGGGATGAAGTCAAGGCGCCGCTCCCGCCGGAAAAGCCAACTGTCAGCGCCGCGGACGTGATCAAAGCCTGGAAGCGTCTGACGTCTTCCCTACCGAAGTCACAGGCGAACCTCTCCGCGTTGTTGAACTCCGTCAAGATGATCGACGTGCAGGGCAATATACTGATCCTCGGCTTGGCGAGCGATGTGCTGGTCTCGAAGATCAATCAGCCCGATCAGATCGACGCGATCCGCAGGCTGATCGAAGATGAATTCGGCGTGGACATGAACGTCCGTTGTGTTGTGACGACTGCCAAAGGGAAGATCCCGCCGGATATCCCGCAGGACGGGATGGTCGCGGCGGCGATCCAGCATGGCGGTCAAATTGTGGATATGTAGGGTGGTTTCATCATGGCAACGAAAAAGAGAAGAAGTGATATAAAACCAGAGTTTATAATCAGTCCTGTACCTCAACTGCCGGAAAAAAAGATCAGCGAGGCTCAACAGATACAACTTGATGTCATTGCGAAAACGAAATTCAATCTCTTTGATGGCAAAAGAATTGCGGAGTGGTTGAAAGAGAATCACAAGATGTGGCGTGCGGTCCTGCTGCCTTTGGACTTTATTTCACTCCGTGATATGGATGATGGCTGGTGGCACGCTGATACGCTTTATATCTATCCTGAAGATGGCTGGCAATTCAAGTTGGAAGAAGTGATGAAAGAGCAGTTCAACGCTGACGAAGTCAACTGGATTAATGGTTCCAGTGCGGCAGATATGCTGGGAACGACAGAAGTGGAAGACATGTCCTATGCAATTTTGGAAGCCTGGTGGGATTGACCTGATAGAAAATAATTTTAGAGGAGTATCCTATGGCAAAAGGATTTAACAAAGGTCCGCAAATGGGTGGCGGGGGAATGATGGCACAGTTACAAAAAATGCAGCAGCAGCTGGCGGAAGCGCAGGAAAAGCTGGCTGAGGAAACCGTCACTGCGACGGCCGGCGGCGGCGCGATCAAAGTGACCATGACCGGCGATCAGAAATGCCGCTCGGTGGAGATCAGCCCTGATCTCTTGAAGGACGCAGACCCCGAAATGTTACAGGATCTGGTCCTGTCGGCGGTGAACATGGCGCTCGACCAGTCGCGCGAACTCCAGCAAAGAATGCTGGGCCCGCTGGCGGGTGGATTGCCGTTTTAAGTAAACAAGTAGGCACGTAAACAGGTATACAATTTGCCTGCCTGCGTGTGTACTTCTATCCTGTATACCTGTTTACATACACATGCTATTACCCGAATCCATTCAATCACTTATTAACGGACTGGAACGCCTACCGGGGATCGGCCCCAAATCGGCCTCGCGACTGGCATTCTATCTTTTGCGCGCGCCCGAGGATATGGCACAGGACCTCGCCTCCGCGCTGGCAAATCTCAAAGCCAACACTGCCTTTTGCCAGGAATGTTTCAACATCACCGAAGCGGGCCGCGAACGCTGCGAAGTCTGTGAATCATCCCAACGCGATAGTAGTTTGGTCTGCGTCGTGGAAGAAGCGTTGGATGTTCTCGCTTTGGAGCGGACCGGCGGTTACCAGGGCAAGTACCACGTTTTGCAGGGAGTCCTGTCTCCCATCGAAGGCATCGGCCCGGACGACTTGAAGATCAAGCAATTGATCGCGCGCGTCGCGCAAGGCGAGATCAAGGAAGTGATCCTGGCAACCAACCCCAGCATGGAGGGCGACGCGACCGCGTTATATTTGCAGGGACAACTGAAGCAGTTCAATGTCCATGTCACCCGCCTTGCGCGCGGCCTGCCGGTCGGCGGCGACCTGGAATATGCCGACCAGAATACCCTGCTCCGGGCTTTGTCCGGAAGGCAGGAAATGAGTTAAAGCATCGAGAGAAAGCAAAACAGGAATTGTCTCGTGGACAATTCCTGTTTTTTTATTTCTCACCTTTCGCAGAACATCCCGAAGGTTGCCTTAATTAGTTTGGCATTTCACCAAAACCTTCGAGACGGTTTTATATGTCTCGCTTTAGCTTAAAGCCACGCCCATGACTGCAATAAAGTGAAACAAGGCGGCCAGCAGGACAAAAATATGCCAGACCTCATGAAAACCGAACACACCCGGCTTGAAGTTGAAGATCTTCGTCATGTAAACCACCGCGCCCAGGGTGTAGGTCACGCCACCAATGATGAGCCAGGTCAGCACCCAGGCGGGTAGATGGGCGAGCATCTGTCCAGCTGTCGCAAGGCTGAGCCATCCCATCGCGATGTAAATGCCCGCGTTCAGCCAGCGCGGCGCGCGGATGTAGAAGATCTTCACCACGATCCCGATCAACGCCAGCGACCAGATGATGCTCAGCATGCCCCATTTCCAAAAGCCCGTAAAGGCATTCACGCAGAATGGGGTGTATGTGCCGGCGATCAGAACGTAAATGGCGGCATGGTCGATCTTGCGGAAGATCTCCAGCGCCTTATCTTTTACACGGACCATGTGATAGGTGGCGCTGGCAGAAAACAGAAAGACCAGGCTCGCGCCGTAAATGGCGAGCGAGATGATCTTGGCGGGCGTGCTCCAGCCGACGATGAGCAGAGCGATCAGTCCCACGAGTGCTAGGATCGCGCCGCCCCAGTGGGTCAGGCTGTTAACGGGTTCACGTAATTTCTTTA
>DASTJG010000275.1:0-7017 GCA_035716785.1 Anaerolineales bacterium | reverse complement strand
TTCATCAAGTCGGTGCGCGGCTCTGACCCAGACGCGGCGCTCTACTGGCTTGCCAAGATGATCTATGCGGGCGAAGACCCCAAATTTATCATCCGACGCTTGATCATCCTTGCCGGTGAGGACATTGGTCTCGCCGACCCGATGGGATTGGTCGTTGCCTCGTCCGCCGCGCAAGCGTTTGAATTTATCGGCCTGCCCGAAGGGATCTACCCCATCGTCGAAGCGACGCTCTATCTCGCCACCGCGCCCAAGTCCAACAGCGCGGGCGCGTACTTCAAAGCGATGAAGAAGATCGAGGAAGAGGGACAAGTCTCCGTGCCGCGCCACCTCATGGACGGCAACCGCGACGCCGCGGCGATGGGCCACGGCAAGGACTATGTGTACCCGCACGAACAGGAGGGGCATTTTACCCCGCAACAGTATTTACCAAAGCGCCTGCTGGGCACTTATTTTTATTCACCTTCGGAAGAGGGATACGAATCTCAAGTGGCTACACGCTTAACGATGTGGCGCGAAGCGCAGCGCAAGGCTCTGGGAATTACAAAAGTGGATAACATCCCTGCGATGAGCGAAGAACAAATCCAGGAGATGAAGAGGAAGATCAAATAAAAGAACGGCGGCAGATTCAAACTCTGCCGCCGAGTTGTTACGCCAATAGTTGTGGCGGATTGTTCTTCCTTTGAAGTCCCCAGGCGATGCCAATAAACAAACCAAAAAGAATCCCGTAAATCGATTGTTCAAGCGCGATGCTGAGCATCAGCCGCCAATAGTCCGGGCTGCCTACAGGCATCCGGCTGGGCAACGGAGGCGCGTCTATAAGCATGGATAACAAGTATGCTAAATAGTATCCAGCGTAAGGCGCTAACAGATATGTAATAGCCCCAATAACAACCAACCAGGGGATTTTTGGGGTGGACTCACTTTTTACTGCCATAAAAAACACACCGGCAATATAAATGATTATCAACAACGTCAAAGCAATACCCAGCCACGGCGTCTCAATGATCGACAATCTGAAAAGCAACTGCAAATACAGATATGCAATCACTGGATAACCGACCGCGCTCATCACCAGCAAATGGGTGGAGTGCTGTTTTTCACTTCTCGCGACATAAAATATTAATCCAAGGGAGGCTCCTGATAATACGGATAGTGCTCCGGAAAAATAGGTCATGTCCCTATCGCCAAGAAAGAACCACAAATTAGCAGAATGCATCAGAATACTGCGCACCGCATCATGAAGGAACCAGCATAGCATAGTCGCGAGAATATATCGTCTATACGTGGAACGATTGGCAAATAAAAAGGCGAACATTACTCCCAAAAACAAACCCGTTGCAAGCGAACTAAGTGCTGAAGGAATCCAAGAAATCACTTCAAGCCCATGCTCAGTGTGAAATCGATCATAGAAATAAACTTGTAGTAGCCCGATGATCGAGTCATCGGCTACCCATAACTTGAGCGCGACAAACTCACCAATCAGAATTGCAAGTCCGAATGCTAGTCCGAATCCCAGGGCCCCGCGCAGCCCATAATTTAGAGGCTGTGAGCGAAGCACTTTGAACATACGCCCCTCCTTATAGTGCGCCACCAGCAGGCTCAAAGGAAAATCAACCAGTTCATGCAGACAGAATGAGGCGAAAGCAAATCCTCTCTTTTTTCTGGCGTCTGAGGCCATATCAGAGAAATCCAGCAGCATTTGCTCTTCAAATTCACTTCGGAATTTGGCGGGATAAAACTGCAACAAGAAGCGATAAATCTTGATTATGATATTTTTCATGCAGTTCCCTCCACCCCGCGGACGCGTGCAGCCGAAACCAAAGTATCCAGTCTTTGAATTTCCGTAACCAATACATTTCCACCTTTTTTGGTGATCTCATAAATCTTGCGAGGTTTACCGGGTCCCTGCGGCACTTCATCCAGGAGCCGGATCCAGCCGTCGTCGAGCAGTCGCTTCAAGGTGGTATAGAGCGTGCTGACACTCAAGGTAACCCGTCCCTTACTCAGGGATTGCACATCCTTGACAATGGCATAACCATGCTTAGGCTCGGACTGTAGGCTGAGAAGAATAAAATACGTTTGTTCGGAAAGAGGTTGATTGGAATTCTTCATTTTTTACACCATATATCATCTGATGATATATCATTAAGTGATATTATACAACGACTAAAATAAAAGTCAATACCCATTCTGAATTCAGACTGTTAGAATAAGAGAATATATTATTTAGATGGGAACAGACTATGCCACTCCTTCTTCTTATCCGTCACGGCGAAAATGATTTTGTGAAAACAGGCAAGCTGCCTGGTACGAGCCCCGGGATCCATCTCAACGAGCGTGGACAGAAACAGGCCGCGGCGTTGGGCGAAGCGCTCAAAGATGTGCCGATCAAAGCCATCTATTCGAGCCCGCTCGAACGAGCCATGGAAACCGCTGCACCGATCGCGAACGCCCGCAAGCTGGAGATCATCCCAGAGCCTGACCTCAAGGACACGAATGTCGGCAGTTGGCAGGGGAAGTCGCTGAAGGTTCTGCGCCTGACCAAAGTCTGGAGCATCGTGCAAAATGCCCCATCCCGTTTTCGCTTTCCTGACGGTGAATCCTTTGTTGAGTCGCAGGCGCGTTATGTCAGCGCGCTGGAACGGATCATCAAAAAACACACCAAGCCAAAGGATATTGTCGCCATTGTCTTCCATGCTGACCCGATCAAGCTGGCGGTCTCTCATTTTCTGGGTTTGCCGCTCGATCACTTCCAGCGATTGAGCTGTGACACCGGTTCCCTGACCGCTTTGTACGTCAGCGAATCGGGTGCGAATTTGCTCAAGCTGAATCAACGCCCGCCTTTCGATTTCTTATCTGAGCCCAAGAAAACCAAGAAATAATGGCAAAATTAAAGCTTGATTTGCACGACATATATAATCGCGGCCAACAGATCGATGCAGAACTGAATCGCATTGTGGAAGAAGCAATCGACCGGAAAATAGAGCTGGTTGAGATCATCCCCGGTAAAGGCAGTGGGCAGCTTAAGAAAAAAGTCCTGCGCTTTTTAAATCAGGGTCATATTAAAAAACTCTATCACCGTGTCGAGAAGGACGATAAAAACTTTGGACGGATATTCATCCACTTCAAGTTTTAGACAAGTAAGTCACGCCTTAGGCGTAACCTACCATTCATTTCCACAACTTTGCCAGCTCGTTCAACGAGTTGTAATATGGTTCGATGCTTGGGATGTAGTGTCGCTCATCCTTTGCATGCGGACCGATCCCCGACTGTCCCCAAACAACCGCCTGTCCGCCCGGAGCAAAGCGTGCGCTGGTGCCCGGGAGCTTCCTGCCAATTTTTGGCTCCTCGCCAGAAGCAGTCCTGACAGATGCGATCAACGCTTGCAATGCAGGGTTATCTGGCGAACATGCCACACCATTCTCCATGACGTTCATGCATAACTCCAGCCCATTCGCCGCACAGTACTCCTGGACCTTCAACTTCAAACCTTCGACGTCATCTTGAGGAATGGGCCGGATCTCGACTCCCAAAATACCTTCCCCCGCGGTGACGTTATACACACCGGGCGTTCCCACGGTGATGAATGGGAACTTCGCCTGCGACTGCCAGCCATCCGAGGACTTGAGCGTGAGGTGTCTGGCAAAGATTTCGCTCAAGGCGGAACGCGCTGAGATCAATTTCTCGCTCAAGTCACCGGTACCGGTAATTCCCGAGTGACCTTTTGCGCCACGTGCGACCACGTCAAAGCGCATCACACCGCGGTTCTCCACGCAGATCTCGCCGAAGGACTCATTCCCTTTTTCGCCTGTGCGCTCGCCAGCAATGAAGAGTGAAGGGTTGATGCCTAATTCCTTCAAAACAAACGGCGTTCCCCAGGCTTCTGCCTCACCATTTTCCTCGTTGCCAACCAGCATCAGGGCAATGTTCGGGCGACTGTGAGCGTCGCCCCTACACACATCCTTCATCCAAACCATGTACGTGGCAACGACGGTTTTCATGTCCGCGGCGCCGCGCCCCCAGAGATAGTCGCCTTCGACGCGCGGGGTGAATTGCGAGTCATCAGGTTCGGGTTCGACCACATCGAAGTGACCGGTGAGGAGAATTGGTGATTGGGTGATTTGTTGATTGGGTAATTGAGGGAAGGCTCCGTAGACAGCAGGATACTTGCCATCAAAATAGCGGACATCCAAGCCGGCGCTCTTCAAATAATCATCCACCAACGAGCCGGCGCGGTGGACTTCATCGAGGCGTTCGTTCGGGCAGGCCGTGACAGACGGAATGCGAATGAGCTGCTGTGCCAGGTCAAGGATCTCACTGGTCTTGTCGGGATATGAGATCTCCACCCGGGCCTGAGTGCGCGGTCGGAATTGGACCGGCGCCTGCGGCGACTGACGCGCCGCGTCGCGTCCGCGCTGGAGGAATTCCCCGAGCTTCGCGGCTTCTTCGCCAACCGATCCATATTCGGCGGCGATGCGTTCCACATCCGCTTTGACCTGGGCTTCGCGTTCGTAGAACAATTCCTTTAGCACGCCCAGGGGAACTTCATCGTTCTCGCCCAACTCCATTTGCAGACGTGCACGCATCTTTTCAGCCGTGTTTCGCCCACCCTCAGCCATCTCGACGAGAGGTGCAAGATCGCTCCACAAATTCAACGCCTCAGCTAACGGCTTGACCTCATTGAGCGTCCACTTAAGGAAGGCGCGGACGGAGATCGGCTTGCCGGTGATAGGGTTCTCGATCTCGGCGCGCAGACCCTGCTTGGCAGCCAGGCTTTCGTTGGCACGCGCCCGGCTGATGTCCTCGCGGTCATAGCGGAAGGAACGCGCAAAGCGCGGGTCAGAGTAGATGCGCAGAAGCAGGAGATGTTTGAGCGTCAGGTTGGCAACATCGACATCGAGATTGTGCCCACCCTCGTCGGTGCGGATCTCCACGCGTCCCATCGGCAGGTTGATGCGGGCCATCAGGTTTTGCTTCTCTATCTGGAGGGCCATCTCCTCGGGCGGAGTCGCTTCACCAACGGCGAACAGGCCGCGGGTGTAAAGAGCCGTCAGCTCATCGCTGGTGGTGGAGATGATCCGCTCGACGGGGTCCGCAAACGAACGGGCGCGGATGGGAGTCCAGTTGTTGTTGCCGAAGCGTACCCCGCGACGCACAAGGTCATAGGAGATCTGCAGATAATCCTCGTAGGAACGATAGAGATCGGGCAGATCGATCGCGGGCGGATTCGGGAACGTCAGGTTGCGGATGGAGTCGTGCCCGGTGAGGACAACCACCGCGCGTCCGCCGCGGACCTGGGCCTGCATCGGCGTCGACGCGGACGTCGCCACGAAGAGCGCCGCGAACGCCCGCAGGAGACGGGTCGCCGTGATATAGAACTCAGATTTGAAATCATCTAGATGCCGGTCGCCGCGTTCGCTGACGGGCAGATGCACAAAATCCCAGGCGAAGAGCGGGTCGGGCAAAGAGAGGTTGGCATGAATACCCGCGACCGCCAGTCCGCCATCGTAGAGGTCGACACATTTCTCAAGATAACGCCGCTTGGCGATCCCCCAGTTGCCGGGAATGGAGTCGTGTCCAATGTCGGTGAGGAACAATAAATTGCCATGCCAGTAATGCAGCCTTTCGCCGAAGTTGAGTCCCGCACGATGCAATGCATTCATTAATGCGGCTTCCATGAGACGCGCTTCGTACACCGCGCCGCGCGTGCTGTAGTAGGGACGCGTCGCCCACTCGACCATCCAGTGAAAAACCTCGAGTTGGCTGAAATTCTGTTGCCAGGGCGGGATGCATTCGGCGCGCAGATAATCCACAAAGGACTGCTGGCTGGGCCCAGCGCCCACAGTGAGCAGGGGGCGCAGGTCTTCGTCGAGCAGGTTCCATTCCTGTTCGAAACCGTTGAGTCCCGCCTGCGGTTTTTCCTTGATTGCCTGTTCGAGGGCGAGCAGATATTTATCGGCGAATTTCTGGGGGTTGTATGGCATAGCATCCTCTTAACGTTAATTTGGTTTGTGCGCCTTCACGATAAATGTGGTTGGTAATAACTGTGCTCTTGGCATGCTATACCACTTCTCAGGGGCATGATCCTGTTCTCGTGCCAGGGCAATATTTGGCTCACTTTCGATCAACTGGTCAAGGACCAGACCAGATTGAATGAGCGTATTCAGATACGTGGACATCTTTCGGGGAGTAATGAAAATTTCGACGCCTCTCCAGGTGGGATGAAGCTCGGGTCCCTCTTTTTGATATGAGCGCTCGAAAATATACTTGTCAGTTTCGACGTTATAGTCGAGGCACTGATAGACAGGATGCTCCCAACTAAAAACGAAAACGCCGCCAGGCCTCAGGTAGGAATACACTAAACTCAGCGTGCGGCACAGATCGGGAGTCCATCCCAGGGCATAAATGGAGATGATCAGGTCGAAGTGGTTTTCAGGAATGCCAGGGTTTTCATCCATCGAGGCCAAAAATAGTTTTGCGGGGATATTCTTCTCGCCAAGGAACTTCTTCGTAAAGTTAATTTGTTCCTCTGAAAAATCCAGCCCCCACAAATAACTGGCGCTCCTGCATTCCCGTAGATACCCAAGCGTGTGACCGCTGCCACAACCCAGTTCCAGAACACTCCTGCCGCTGAGGTTCGGAATCAGGTTTAGTTCGTCTTCCGTCTGTGCCAAAGGACCGTACCTCGGCAGCGCAGTGCCTCCATAGAACTCCGGTGCAACTTTATTCCAGCCTTTTTGATTGACGGCTACGATCTCTTCACGGTTGGGTATCGACATTTTGGCTCCTTGGAAGAATAAATCTGTTTATCCCTTAAGCGAATTTAATCCTTCCACCAACCGCTGGAACGCGCCCTGCGTCCGTTCGACGGGTGTGGCATACGAAAAGCGGACCCAGTCACCGCCGAACGGGGAGAAGAACGCGCCCGGGACGATCGCCACGCCATGATTCTCGGCCAGATATTGTCCGAGGGGTTCACTGTCCGCCCAGCCTTTGGCTTGCAGGAACTCGCCCACG
>DASTJG010000274.1:0-2014 GCA_035716785.1 Anaerolineales bacterium | reverse complement strand
TGTACTTATTTATAGGCTCTTCGCCAGCAATGCAGCCAGGTCAGCTGTACGGCAGGAATAGCCCCATTCATTATCATACCAGGCAACGATCTTTGCGAACGTGCCCTTTTCCTTACCGCCGAGCACCATCGTGAAGGGCAGGTCCACCGATGAGGAGTGAGAGTCGCCCTTGTAGTCGACGCTGACGAGCGGTTCATCCACAGCCTGGAGAATTCCCTTGAAGCGCGGCAGTTTGGCAGAGTCGCGGTAGCACTGGCGCAGTTCTTCGGTGGTGACCGCAGTTTCCAATTCAACGGTCAGGTCGATGACGGAGACCGTGGAAACCGGTACGCGCAGGGAATAACCATCGAGCTTGCCTGCCATATCGGGAATGACCAGCTTCAACGCTTTTGCCGCGCCGGTCGAGGTCGGGATGATGTTCATGGCGGCCGCGCGGGCGCGGCGTAGATCCGAATGCGGCTGATCAAGGATCTTCTGATCATTTGTATAACCGTGCACTGTGGTCATGAAACCGCGCACGATCTTGAAGTTATCGTGAACAACCTTCACCGCCGGAGCCAGACCGTTGGTGGTGCAGGAGGCATTCGAGATGACATGATGGGTCTTGGGATCGTACTTGTCTTCATTGACGCCGAGCACGATGGTCAGGTCTTCGCCTTCTGCGGGGGCAGAGATGATGACCTTCTTGGCGCCGCCTTTGGTAATGTGATTGACCGCGCCCTTGACGGTCTTGCCTTTTTTGTTCACGCCGTCTTCCTTGATCGTGAACAGACCGGTGGACTCAACAACGATGTCAATACCCATATCCCCCCACGGGATCGCAGCGGGGTCGGTCTCCTTGAATACCTTGACCTTCTTACCGTCAATTACGAGTCCATCATCAGCAACTTCGACCGTTCCGTCGAAGCGACCATAGTTCGAGTCATACTTGAGGAGGTGGGCCATGGTCTTTGTATCGCCGATGTCATTGAAAGCGACCACCTCGAGTTCTTTTGGATACTTATCGCGGATGACCTTAAGGACTTGACGACCAATCCGCCCAAATCCGTTGATGCCTACTTTTACAGCCATTTCAAACCTCCGAAATTTAGTCTTTGCGACGTAGTTTGTAGGTCATTGTATCACACAGGGTTTCCAGGAAAAATAATGACAAATGTAATATTATGTCAGAGGTCCTGTGTATTCAGCAAGGATCTCGATCAGCGTCCGCGCCAACTTGGAGGAATCATGTCGCCATGGTCGGCTTGCATCCGATAGATCGGAGCAACGGACCCGTGAGTCGGACTGTGTCTTTTCGTCCACGCGCACCCATTCCGTACCCGGGTTAAGCTGACCTTCGTAATTGTCGTTACATAAGATGATGTCGAACAAGTTATCCCCCACGTGTTCTTCCAGGGCACGCGTATGGTCATAGCACGAATACAAATCTGTTTCACCGGATTGGGTTGCGATATTGCAGATATACACTTTTAGTGCCCGGCTGGCTTTGATGGCGCCCAGTAAATCTTCCACCAGCAGATTCGGCAGAAGACTCGTGTACAGGCTCCCGGGACCCACGACGACCATATCGGCGTTTAGGACAGCGTTCAAGGTGGGCGGGAAGGCCGGCGCATCGTTCGGCTCCAGCCAGACACGGCGGACACGTCCTGCCATTTGCGGGATGCGGCTCTCCCCCTGCACCCGGACCTGATTCTGAACGTTCGGCAATTGCATGTCGGCGACAAGCTTCACATCATGCAATGTGGATGGGAGGACTCGTCCACTTACCGATAACACCCTGCCGGATTCAGCCACGGCTTCCTCAAAGCTCCCGGTGATCTCTGCCAGTGCGGTGATAAATAGATTGCCAAAGGAATGTCCATCCAACTCGCCCGCGCCGCTGAAGCGATAGCGGAACAATTGCGTGAGCATTTGTTCGTCATTGGAAAGCGCTGCGAGACAATTCCGAATGTCGCCGGGAGGCAGGATTCCGTATGTCTCGCGCAAGCGCCCGGACGAGCCGCCATCGTCCGCG
>DASTJG010000273.1:0-3200 GCA_035716785.1 Anaerolineales bacterium | reverse complement strand
GCGATGGATATCAGGATAACAAAGACACTCAGGGTACGGTGCAAGTCGTTTTGTTTCATTGTTTCCTCGAGATATACATTTCCTTCCGACAGCGATACACATCGGGAAGAAGTTAGATGTCCAGCTTTATCAATCCAATAGTCGGAAGGATTCGATCACCTTGTCGACATCAGCCGTAAGATCGACAGTTGCATCCTTGACCGTGGAAAAGGTCAGGATTACAACTCCTCCTGCTGATTTGAACATCACCTGTTTCTGCTGCAGGTCTATTTTTTCACCGCCTGGTGCATTCATGGACCACTGAGTTTCTATCACACCCATTTCCGTACCGGAGGCTGTTTCCTTTACTTCTGAGCTGATCACTTCAATATTCATGGAAGGGTAGTAGGCAACCGTGGCATCGACCAGATCTTTCAAAGAGGCCGCCATGAGAAGCGAATTTGTGTTCTGGGAGATGTTGATGTTGGGGGTATATGCACCCTGCTGTGATTTGAGATTAAAGCCGAAGCCTCGAATCATATTGTTTACATCAGCGCTCCTGGCAGCTTCAATGAGTTTGGATATATTCTCTTCCTGCTCTGGAATATTGCTCAATGCCTCGCTGATATCACCCTCTTCAGGGATGATCACTGTCCAACCTTCCGGGAAAGTGATCTGGTAGCCGCCATCATAATCACTGAAGAGTGTCGTGCCATCGGATTGCTCCTCTTTCAACAATCCGGTGGGATGAGGCGTAGCTGTGTCCGGTTTCGCCTGCTCCGTCTGTGTGGCAGCGACCTGTGCCGTGCTGGCCGCAGCCGTTTCCATGGCAGAGATATCGATGGTAGGCGGTGGCTGTGTCGCCTGGCCGGGAAGTACACAGGCAACGACTGCCATCAGGATGACCAGGACACTCACAATCGGCTGTCCACACTTTTGCTGCATTGTTTCCTCCATGATATTCCTCCTGCAGATAGGTGACGGGAGGCGGTATATTCTTATCCGCCAGGCTGCCTGCAATACATAGGCATTTTACCCGGACTTATTGTCCCGGCTCAATGAGTTTGATTGACGCCATGATGGATTTTACATCCGGTGAGATTTGTGCCCGGTAATTGTTGACGAATGTAAACAGTAACCGAGTTGTCGAATCGGAGGATGGCTTGAAAAAAAGACCTACCGAATAAAACGAGGCGGGGTTCCCCTGATCATCATTCGTGGTCCAATGCCCGCCAATCTCGATCATCTTTACGTTGCCATCTTCGTGTAACTGGGCAGTGTCCGCCCGAAATCCCGGAATGCCGTCCGGAGCTTCCAGTTCCTTGACCAGTTCTCCCATGGTAACGCTATCGATGGAAAGCCCATCCGCCGGACCCCAGGCCAGTTTTGAAAATCCAAAGATGATATTCTTTTCGATATCGGGCCGGACGATGTAACAGAAGAGCCGGTCAAAGCTGGGATCGTAGTTGCTCTGGTCGAGTATCATTTGATCGTATAGCATTGCATTCGCAGCACCCTGTTTTTTCAGGGCGGCATCGAACTCCTCCGAGTTTGGGCGGACTGCCAGCCACCCCACTGGATAGATGATCTCGAAGCCGCCATCGTAATCGATGTATTTCGTGGTTCCGTCCGAAAGTTGCTCAGTGGCTGTGCCTGTCTGGCTGGGTGCAAAAAGATCCGCTGAGGCGGTCTGGGTCGCGGCGGCTTGCGCGGTACCTGCAACGGCCGTCGCGATGGCTTTAGAGTCGATCCCGGCTGTTGGCTGGATCGCCTGCGGTTGCGCTGTTTGACCGGGAAGCACACAGGCAGTAATTGCCAGGAGGATAACCAGTACACTGAAAGTTTGATGTAGACAGCGATTCATAATTTTCTCCCAGTTACAAAAATCCCTCCCGAGCATCTCGAGAGGGAAGGATTTTCGGGCATGAGGATCAGTTGGTTGCCTTTGCCAGCAGCATTGCAAAGTCTGTTCTCTTCAGACGTGTTACCAACTCCTCCTGTGCATCACACCACACCGACCGTATGGGGCAGTCGTCTTCGAATGTACAGGTCCCATCCGGTCCAATGCATTCGTTGAGTTGAATGGGGCCATCGATCGCTTCGACAACTTCGAGCAGCGTAATGTCCTTGGGTTCCCGGGCAAGCGTTACGCCGCCACGCGCGCCTCGTGAAGTGTGAAGCAGACCTGCGATGGAAAGTTGTGAAATGATCTTCGCGAGGAACGACGGTGGGATGTGCTGTTCCTTTGCTACGACGCTGGTTGCGGCTCGATCGCCATTCTTGATCTGAGCCAGGTGGAGAACTGCACGAACGGCATAGTCAGCCTGACGAGTGATTTGCATAGTTACCTTCCTTGTTAGAAAAAACAGACAATACCTGTCTCTTATGACTATTTTAGTGTCACATGAAAGTGACAGCAAGTGATAGAGGTCATAGGTGAATTATGACCTTTTACTCCGATTTGTCATAATAAAAAACTACCCACCCAGAAAAATCTGTGGGTAGTTTACCCCATGAATACCCCATTAGTCCGTAATGACTAGATTGCCGGCCGCCATCTTAACGAGGATAGTCAGGGTCGAATTCGAGCCTTTTTGAGTGTATTTCTGCCCATTTTGTGCCCAGCCTGAACTGTGATTGACATTCAGGGCTGCACCTTCCACAGTTACGATCGCATTCACATCCTCTGGAATCACCAGGCTCAAATCACCGAACCCGGCTTCGATCGTCACGACCGCATCACGTTGCAGGTCACCGCTAAAGTCGAGCGTATAGTTGCCCGCACCGCCGGAAAACTTCAGCGTGGAGAAGTTCGCGTTCGCCAGACCCGTTAATTTGACGTTCGATGCGCCCGTCTCGTAGCGCAGCATAGACATCTCGATTTGGTTCGGCTCTGCAAAGGAAAGATCCACGTTCGCGGCGCCATCCTTCACGGTCAGGTTCTTCAGTGAGAGCCCACCCAGTTCAAGGTTCCCTTCATAGGCGCCCGCCTGGATTGTGAGATCCATGGGTGCGTCGCCCAATTTCAGATTCCATTCATTTTTTATATCGTCAAGCGGCGGCAGACCGTTCAAGTCGCCCTGTTTGATCTCGATGCTGTCACCGTTTTTCTGGATCTCCGGCTTTAGATCTTCGATGTTATAGACGGCTGTGCCTTCCACCAGACTCTGCGCGCCGGGGGATAAGGTCAACTCGCCCGCGCCGAACGAGATCGTCAGACG
>DASTJG010000272.1:0-3543 GCA_035716785.1 Anaerolineales bacterium | reverse complement strand
TTATTCAAATGGGGCGTCATCCGCACCCCCGTCTCATGGCGTATCGAACGCTGGCGGACTGCCCCGCAAAAGACGCGTGATCTGATCGGCGGTGTCACGCCATTTGCGCTTGAGGCATCCGGCGAAGAGGGCATCAGCATGATCAAGGCTCTGCTTGGTCTGGGTGATCTGGTTACGAATGTCAATGTGGAAAACCTTGGGCAAGTATCCAATCTGCCTCTGCACGCTGTGGTGGAGACTAACGCTTATTTCAGCCATGCCGACGTTCGCCCATTGTGGGCAGGCGCACTTCCGGCAGGGGTTGCGCCGCTTATCAATCAGCACATTGCCAATCAGGAGTTGATCATCGAAGCTGCACTGACCCAAAACACGGAGCTCGCATTCCAGGCATTCTTCAATGACCCGACCAACCCTCTACCCATCGATACCGCCTGGGAGTTTTTCAACCGGATGCTGCAAGTGAATCGCGAATACCTGCCTGCAATGGCAGTTGCATGAAATTGCTGTCATGTCATTCTGAGCGGAGACCCTTCGCCCGCCCCTTCACTGCGTTCAGGGCTTCGGTTCAGGGTGACACACGAAATAATCAACAGGTTTGCACCATGAAGCAACTATCCCCTCAAAATCCAACCGCCTTGAAACCATGGTCGGTTCGCATGGTTGAGTCCATACTTCAGCGTTACACGCTGGACGAGGCGCTCTGGCACTACGAGCATGGATTGCAAGTCATGGCGATCCAGAAATCTGCGGAAGCGACCGGTGAGGCGCGTTATATGGGCTTTGTTCTTGACTGGATCAATCGCTTTGTGCAAGCGGATGGAAGCATCCGCACGTATCGGATGGATGAATACAACCTTGACCAGATCAACGCGGGCAAGTTGCTTTTTGGCGCTCTCGACCGGACCGGTGACAAGCGCTATCGCAAGGCACTCCACCTGTTACGCGAGCAGTTGGAAACACAGCCACGTACAAAAAGTAATGGTTTTTGGCACAAGAAGATTTATCCCTACCAGATGTGGCTGGATGGCATCTACATGGCCGGACCATTCCTGGCAGAGTACGCGCGTCGCTTCAATGAACCTGAGTCCTTCGACGACGTCGTCCACCAGATCCTGCTCATCGAAGAGCATACCCGTGATGAAAAAACCGGGCTGCTCTATCACGGCTGGGACGAAAGTAAACAACAGCGCTGGTGTGATTCGGCCACCGGGCATTCCCCCCATTTCTGGGGGCGTGCTGTCGGTTGGTACATGATGGCTTTGGTCGATGTACTGGACCATCTGCCCCTGGAGCAAGCGCGTCGTCAGGATGTGATCGCGATCCTCGCCCGGACGGCGCGGGCACTGGTGCGCGTCCAGGATGAGGCAACGGGGCTCTGGTATCAAATCCTTGATCTGCCCGAACGCGCCGGTAATTATCTCGAAGCCTCCGCCTCGACTATGTTCGTCTACGCTTTTGCCAAGGGAGTGCGCAAAGGCTACCTGCCTCCCGATTTCCTTTTCTCGGCTCGGCGCGGCTATCAGGGCTTGCTACAAAATCTGATCCGGATCGACGCGCAGGGTTTGCTGACTCTGGAAAAGGTCTGCGGCGTTGGAGGCCTTGGCGGCGAACCCTATCGCGATGGATCGTTCGAATACTACATAAGCGAAAAGACCATTCCCAACGACCCCAAGGGCGTGGGACCGTTCATCCTTGCCGCGCTGGAGATCGAACGCGCCGGACTCAATGGGGGGCTGGTGGAATGACAATGTACGCCGGACCCGGTTCGATATTGAATGTACGCGAACATGGCGCGGCTGGCGATGGGCAGACATTGGATTCGTGCTCGATCCAGGCTGCGATCGACGCGTGTGCAGAACGCGGAGGGGGAACGGTTTATCTGCCGGCGGGTCAGTATCTCACCGGGAGCCTGTTCCTGCGAGATAACATTACTCTTCACCTCGACGCAGGCGCGGTGATCCTCGGCAGCGAGAATCCCGACGATTATCCGGTCGTCCATAGCCGCTGGGAGGGGAAACATCAGGACACGCACGCTCCATTGATCACCGGAAAAGACCTGCACAACATCGCGGTGGTCGGTCGCGGCACCATCGATGGTCGCGGCGCGGTCTGGTGGAAGGCAAGAAATGAAAAGACGCTTGCTCATCCACGCCCGCGCCTGATCAGTTTCTCTGATTGCACCAATGTGCTGATCGAGGGGATCACCGCGGTCAATTCGCCAAGCTGGACGATCAACCCCATTCACTGCCAGAATGTGAACATTCGCGGCATTACGATCATCAACCCTGCCGATTCGCCAAACACCGACGGCATCAACCCCGATTCGTGTCGCCTCGTGCGCATCTCCGATTGTTATGTCAGCGTCGGCGATGATTGCATCACGATCAAGTCCGGCACGGAACACGAGCACCCGGACCGCTATGCTCCCTGCCGCGATATCACCATTACCAATTGCACGCTCGAACGCGGGCATGGCGGCGTGGTGATCGGCAGTGAGATGAGTGGCGGCGTGAAGAACGTGGTGATCTCGAATTGTGTTTTCATCGGCACGGACCGCGGCATCCGCATCAAGTCGCGGCGTGGGCGCGGCGGCACGATCGAAGACATCCGCGTTTCGAACCTGATCATGGATGGCGTGCTATGCCCGTTTACGATGAACCTGTACTATCACATCGGCGTACGCGGCGACCTGAACGTTTCGGATAAAAATCCGCGTTCGGTGGACGATGGCACACCCTGTTTGCGAGGCATTCACTTCAGCCACATCACGGCGCGTGAGGTTAAACACGCGGCGGGATTTTTATACGGACTGGCGGAAATGCCGATCGAGGATGTTTCCTTCAGTGATATTTCCATCTCCGTTTCCGAGGAGGCCGATTCCGGCTACCCTGAAATGGCAGACGATATCCCGAGCATGTCCCGCGCCGGATTTTTCATCCGCAACGCGCGCCACCTGCGGCTGGAACACGTCAAGGTGACGGGCCAGGTCGGCGAAGCATTCGACATCGCTGACTCCGAAGATGTGACGATTATCAAGTAAGTAAAAATGCCTGCCAACTTGTTCTCTCTGCAGGAACATCTCAATACCACCTACTCAAAAACTTCGCGCAAATTTGCATTCCATGCCCGCACTTTAAAAGACTATCTCACCTGGCAAACAGCCTTGCGCGCCGAACTGAGCCGCCTGCTCGGTCTGCAAAATCATCCGCCTGCCGCGCTTGCTGTACAAAATATCCGCAGCGTGGATCGAGGTGCCTTCACCGAAGAAAAGCTTGCCCTGGATGTCGGCGAAGGCGTTCAGGCGCCACTGTATGTGCTGATCCCAAAGCAGGAACCGCCTTACCAGCCGGTCCTTGTCTTTCACGGGCATGACCCGAGCGCGCAATATTGCATGGGAAATTATCCAGACGAGGAAACTGAGCGCAGCAATCTTGCGACCGATAACAACTATGCCAAAGCGTTGGCAGAAGCAGGATATTTAGTTTGCGTGGTGGAACAGCGCGGAATGGGTGAACGACTCAGCGATGTAGTAAAGGATGTCTT
>DASTJG010000271.1:0-7882 GCA_035716785.1 Anaerolineales bacterium | reverse complement strand
GATATCTCCGCGAACCAGAATGGCAGTTCATTGACGAACAATGCCACATGGACATGGACCGGCGGCGTTTTACAGGCAACGACACCTCCTGTCGGTGTAGTCGAGCCCGATCTGACGATCGACAAGAATGCGGATGTGACGAAGGCGCCTTATGGAACGCCCATTACCTTCACGCTTGCAATCGGGCACACCATTGCCAGTTCTTCCACTGCCTATGACGTTGTCATCACCGATGTGTTACCAACGGGCCTCGGATACGTCCCGGGTACACTGAGTTTTATCGGTCTTGCGCCGACATCCAGCACGTACGATCCGGCGACGTTTACGCTGACATTCATCTGGGATGAATTCCCTCTGGCACAGACGGCCACGATCACCTTCCAGGCTACTTTTGTAGGGCCCGCGCCGGTGACCAATTCAGCCAATGTGTTTTGGTCGAGTCTGCCGATCGATCCGGTTGGAGGGGCGCCGGTAGTCCAATCTCCCTACCATCCGAATTCCACCGAGCGCTGGTATGATCCGTTAGATGCAGCGGGCATCAACAATTATGGCGCGCGCGACTCGGTCACGATTACCGTCCCGCCGATGCCTAAAACAGGTTTTGCGCCTGGTAGGATCACGGAACTACCGGATCAGCCAGACTCGTACAGCTATACTGACCTGGGCAATTTCTGGATCGAGGTCCCTGCCCTGAATGTTAAACTTCCGATTGTCGGGGTGCCACTGACCGATGCAGACGGGTGGAATCTGACCTGGTTAGGGAGCCAGGCCGGATGGCTGGAGGGAACTGCTTATCCAACTCATCCGGGAAATTCCGCCATTACTGCGCATGCCATCAATGCCGAAGGGCAACCCGGCCCGTTTGCAGATCTTAGCAAACTGTACTGGGGACAGAAAGTCATTGTCCACCTCGACGGACAGAAATACATTTTTGAAGTGCGCGATGTCCGCTTCGTGTGGCCGGATGATAAGCTGGCCTTCCGTCACGAGGAATATGCATGGCTGACGTTGATCACGTGCAAGGATTTCAACGAGTCAACGAACAGCTATGCTCAGCGAGTCGTCCTACGCGCGGTGTTGATCTCTGTGGAAGAAGAATAGGTTTGCTTTATAAGACGGAATGCACGGAGGCTGTACTGGTCTCCGTGCATTTTTGTTTTCAGCCTTTTCCATTAGCGTTGTTTATTCACGTCAACTTTTCCTCAATAGCATGATCGTCTCTTCAAAATAAATAAATAGGGATATTTTTATATTTTCTTGACCTTTTTCCAGATCTTCTTGCCCCCGTTTTGACAGTCATCTACATATATTAAGCCCGAATGGAGATTTCTTATGAATGATCTGCTTTATTTGGGTCTGACGATCCTTTTTTTCGCGCTCACGTACGGGCTCATCGCAGTCTGTGAGCGGTTGATGGAGGAGAAATCATGAATGCACTGTATGCTATTACAGGCGTGATCACGCTGATCCTCCTGGTCTATCTTGTTTTGGCTTTACTCAAACCGGAGTGGTTCGGATGAATCTGTATAGCTGGCTTCAGCTTATTTTCTACCTGGTGGTTTTGCTTTTGCTGGCAAAACCGCTTGGTTCGTTTATGGCGAGAGTTTATCAGGGCGAGCGCACCTTCCTGGACCGGGTGCTGGGCCCCATGGAACGCTTCATCTATCGCATTTCAGGGGTCAAGCCTGAAGAGGAGATGAACTGGAAGACTTACGCCGTTGCCGCGCTGGTATTTAACGTACTTGGGTTGCTGGCTGTCTATGCACTGCAGCGGTTCCAGGCCGTTCTGCCTCTCAACCCGCAGGGACTGGGCGCGGTCCCCCCCGATTCATCGTGGAACACAGCGGTCAGCTTTGCCTCCAACACCAACTGGCAGGGCTACAGCGGCGAAGTGACGATGAGTTACCTATCGCAGATGCTCGGGCTGGCAGTGCAGAACTTCGTCTCCGCGGCGATGGGCATGGCGGTTTTGGTTGCGTTCATCCGCGGTATCGCCAGGCACACCACCAAAACGATCGGAAATTTCTGGGTGGATCTGACCCGCACCATCCTTTATATCCTTCTGCCTCTATCGCTCGCCCTGGCTCTGGTGCTTGTCTCGCAAGGTGTGGTGCAGACGTTTGGTCTATACAAAACTGTGACATTGCTGCAAGCCATTACTGACGCGAATGAAAATCCCCTCACCGAGCAGGTACTGGCAGTGGGTCCTGCCGCTTCACAGATCGCCATCAAACAACTGGGCACCAACGGCGGCGGCTTCTTCAATGTAAACTCCGCACATCCGTTTGAAAACCCAACGCCACTTTCAAATTTCCTTGAGATGCTATCCATCCTGCTCCTCCCTGTTGCGTTGTGCTACACCTTCGGCAAAATGGTTGGGGACACGCGCCAGGGTTGGGCCCTGCTTGCCGCGATGACGATCATCTTCGTCGTGCTGCTGGGCGTCGCGGTCGGGGCGGAGCAAAGCGGCAATCCCGCCTTCGCAGCAATGGGCATCGACCAGACTCAAACAGACATCAATCCCGGCGGCAACATGGAAGGCAAGGAAGTGCGCAACGGCGTTGCCAATTCCGCGTTGTGGGCCACGGCAACAACAGCTGCCTCGAACGGCTCGGTCAACTCCATGCACGATTCATATATGCCTCTCGGTGGGCTCGCTCCCATGTGGATGATGCAGCTGGGCGAGATTATTTATGGTGGGGTCGGTTCAGGTCTGTATGGCATGCTGGCTTTTGTGATCATTGCCGTTTTCGTCTCGGGTTTGATGGTGGGCCGCACGCCCGAATATCTGGGCAAGAAAATCGAAGCCTATGAAATGAAGATGGCGTCGATCATGATCCTCATCCCTGTGATCGTAGTGCTGGTGGGGACGGCTGTGGCTGTGATGAGTGAAGCCGGCCGGGCGGCCATCTACAATCCATCCACGCATGGATTCAGCGAAGTGCTGTACGCCTTTTCCTCTGCGGGGAATAACAATGGTTCTGCATTCGCGGGGCTGGGCGCAAACGCGCCCTTCTACAATACCGCGCTTGGATTGGCCATGCTCTTCGCGCGCTACTGGCTGGCGATCCCCGCGCTGGCGATTGCAGGATCACTGGCGGGCAAGAAGAAAGTCCCTGCCAGCAGTGGCACGCTGCCCACACATACGCCCTTGTTCATTGCCTGGCTGATCGGCGTCATTGTGATCGTGGGCGCGCTGAGTTTCCTCCCCGCGCTGGCGCTCGGACCGATCGTGGAGCATTTGATGATATTTGGCGGATAACGTCATTGCGAGCCGCAGGCGAAGCAATCTCATTTCCTAAAAGTATTTATCTGTAGGTTACCTGAGATTGCTCACCTGCCTTGGCGGGCGGTGCCAGGGTCGTCGCTTCGCTCCTCGCAATGACAGATGGAATATTGAAATGATCAATCAACAAAAAAAACAAACGATTTATAGCCGCGAAATTTATCAACGCGCCATCCTGGACTCCATTATCAAGCTCAACCCGCGCTGGATGGTGCGCAACCCAGTGATGTTCGTCGTGGAAGTGGGAAGTGTACTGACCAGTGCATTATGGATCCAGGCTTTGTTGGGTCAGGGAGAAGCACCAACAGGATTCATCGGCGCGATCGCGCTCTGGTTGTGGTTCACCGTGCTGTTCGCGAACTTTTCTGAAGCCGTGGCAGAGGGACGCGGCAAAGCCCAGGCTGAGTCGCTGCGCAAGGCGCGGCAGGACACGCCTGGGAAGAAGTTACTCGGGCAGGCCGGTGATGTGCAAACCGCGCTCTCGAAAACCGAAGTCGTTTCCTCGACGGCCCTGCGCAAAAATGATCTCTATCTTGTCGAAGCTGGAGATATTCTCCCCGCAGACGGTGAGATCGTCGTGGGTATCGCCTCGGTGGATGAAAGCGCGGTGACCGGCGAATCCGCTCCCGTCGTGCGAGAGGCGGGCGGTGACCGTTCCGCGGTCACAGGCGGGACGCGCCTGCTCTCCGACTGGCTGATCGTCCGCGTCAGCACGGACCCGGGTCAGGGATTCCTGGATCGCATGATCAGCATGGTCGAGGGCGCGAAACGACAAAAGACGCCCAATGAGATCGCGCTCAATATTTTATTGGCGGGCTTCACGATCATCTTTTTGATCGTGTGCGCTACACTCTTGCCTTATTCACTGTACAGCGTGGAGGCAGCCGGACAGGGAACCGCGATCACGATCACGGTGCTGGTTGCATTGCTGGTGTGTTTGATCCCGACCACGATCGGCGGTTTGCTCTCTGCGATTGGGATTGCGGGTATGGACCGCATGATCCAGCGCAATGTGATCTCCATGTCCGGGCGTGCCGTGGAAGCCGCGGGGGATGTGGATGTGCTCCTGCTCGACAAGACGGGCACGATCACGCTTGGCAACCGCCAGGCAGTGGAATTCATCCCCGTCAACGGAGTGAACGCGCACGAGCTGGCCGAAGCGGCGCAGCTTGCCTCGCTTGCGGATGAGACGCCTGAGGGTCGTTCGATCGTTGTGCTTGCCAAGGAAAAGTTTGGGTTACGGGCGCGGACGATGGGGTCCAGCGAAGAGGCGCCCGCGGGGATGCACTTCATCCCGTTCACCGCACAGACGCGCATGAGCGGCGTGGACTTCGACGGCACCTCCATCCGTAAGGGCGCGCCGGATACGATGATCTCCCTGGTTCAATCGAATGGCAATCACACGCCATCAGACTTGAAAACTACTGTGGATGCGATCGCACGCATGGGTGGTACACCTCTCGTCGTGGCGCGCAATCATCAGGCATTGGGCGTGATCCACTTGAAGGATATTGTCAAAGGCGGGATCAGGGAACGCTTCGCACAGTTGCGCAAGATGGGGATCAAGACCGTGATGATCACAGGCGATAACCCTCTGACTGCAGCCGCGATCGCTGCGGAGGCCGGCGTGGATGATTTCCTGGCACAGGCAACACCCGAAGCGAAGTTGAAATTGATCCGCGAACATCAAGCCGGCGGCAAACTGGTCGCGATGACGGGTGACGGCACCAATGACGCGCCCGCGCTCGCGCAAGCCGATGTAGCGGTGGCCATGAACACCGGCACGCAGCCCGCGCGTGAAGCTGCCAACATGATCGACCTCGACAGCAACCCGACGAAATTGATTGAGATCGTGGAGATCGGCAAGCAGCTCCTGATGACGCGCGGCGCGCTGACTACCTTCAGCCTCGCTAACGACATAGCAAAATACTTTGCGATTATCCCTGCCGCGTTCGCTTCGACCTATCCTGCGCTTGGTGCATTGAACTTCATGCGCCTAGCTACGCCCGAAAGCGCCATCCTTTCGGCAGTCATCTTCAATGCGCTCATCATCATTGCCCTCATCCCGCTGGCATTGCGCGGCGTGCCGTATCGCGCCGTCGGCGCGGCGCAATTGCTGCGCGATAACCTGCTGATTTATGGCGCCGGTGGGCTTGTCGCCCCGTTCCTTGGCATCAAAATGATCGACATGTTGCTGGTCGCGCTTGGTTTAGCGTAACTCCGATGGTCGAGACGCAAGCAGTCGAGACTATCGAGGATCATTGGAGAAAAAATGTCTTCATCAAACTCTCATCCGAAATGGTGGCAGGTCTACCTCACCTTTCCTCTGCTCATTGCGTTGTTCGTGCTGGATGCGCGCCTGAAGATCTCTACGCGTGGACACCAGTCCGTGCAGATCGGAATCATCCTGCTGGTCTACGGGCTGATCCATTTGTGGTTGAAGGCGAATTCGTCTGCTTTAGCGCGAATGGATCATGACAGGGTCAGGGTGATGCGAGTCCCTGTATCTCAGCTGCCTGAGGTGGAGAGACGCCCAATGTTTGAACTGTCTCCCTCAGAAATAAAAGGTGTCTTAAGCGACACATTCGAAATGGATTACATCGATGCGGAGGCTTTCCCAGTCGATGAGGTCTCGGAGAAAATAAATAAGGAATAAGAATGATTTCACAATTTCGTCCCGCTTTTATGATGCTTTTGATCTTTACCGTGATCACGGGTGTGATCTATCCCCTCGTTGTAACGGGAGTTGCTCAAGTCGCGTTCCCTCATCAAGCCAATGGCAGCCTGATCGTGATCGGCGGCAAGACCTATGGCTCGGAGTTGATCGGCCAACAGTTCGATGATCCGAAATACTTCTGGGGACGTCCATCAGCAGCGAACTATAACGCTGCGGCTTCGTCAGGCTCGAACTATGGACCGCTGAATCCTGCGCTCATGGAAATGGTCCGGGCACGCATCGACGCCCTCAAAGCTGCCGATCCGGATAACATCGCTCCGATCCCCGTGGATCTCGTCACGGCTTCCGGCAGTGGACTGGATCCGCACGTCAGCGTGGCCGCAGCCTTGTATCAGGTCCATCGGGTGGCAGCAGCCCGCGGCTTGGAGGAAGCGCAAGTCAAATTTCTTGTGGAGAAGTATACGGAAGGTCGCCAGTTTGGATTCCTTGGAGAGCCGCGCGTCAATGTCCTGTTGTTGAATCTGGCGCTGGATGGAATACAATAGATTCGATGGAACATCGTCCCGACCCCGATGAATTGCTCAAGAATCTCCAGGCAGAGGAGCGCCACCGCGGCAAGCTGAAAATCTTCCTCGGTTATGCCGCGGGTGTGGGCAAGACCTATGCCATGCTCGAAGCCGCTTACCAGCGCAAAACAGAGGGGATCGATGTTGTGATCGGTTATGTCGAGACCCACAAACGGGTGGAAACCGAAGAATTGCTCGAAGGCCTGGAAGTCCTGCTGCGCAAACAGTTGGAATACCATAACGTGACGTTGACCGAATTGGATGTGGACGCGGTCCTCAAACGCCGGCCGCAACTGGTGTTGGTGGATGAATTTGCCCACACCAACGCGCCCGGCTCGCGCCATCCCAAACGCTACCAGGATGTGGAGGAAATTCTTGACGCCGGCATCGCCGTATACACGACGCTCAACATACAGCATCTCGAAAGCCTGAATGACGTTGTTGCCCAGGTGACGGGCGTGATCGTGCGCGAAACGGTTCCCGACCGCGTAATTGATGAAGCCTCTGAGATCGAAGTCATTGACCTGCCTCCCGATGAATTACTCGGCCGCCTGAAAGAAGGTAAAGTATATGTTCCCGAACAGGCAGCCCGCGCCATCCAGAAGTTTTTTCGCAAGGGAAATCTCACCGCGTTACGAGAGATGTCCCTGCGCCGGGCTGCAGAACGTGTCGACGATCAGATGCGCGCCTACATGCAGACCCGCGCCATTCCAGGACCTTGGCCGGCAGGGGAGAGGCTGCTGGTTTGTATCAGTCCAAGTCCTCTGAGTGAACACCTCGTCCGTTCTGCTCGCAGGCTGGCAGGCGAACTAAATGCAGAATGGATGGTGGTATACGTGGAGACTCCCCAGCTGGCTGCCATCCCCCCGGAAAAACGTGAACGCGTAAACAGGGTTATGCAACTGGCAGAGGAACTTGGGGCCCGTTCGTACGTTCTGCCTTCCAGCAGTTCCATCGCGACCACTTCGCAAACGATCATGGAATTCGCCCGCAAAAACAATATTACGAAGATCATTGTGGGCAAACCGTTACGTCCGCGCTGGCAGGAATTTTTGCGCGGTTCCCTGGTGGATCACCTGATCCACAAAAGTGGCGATATCGATATTTATGTGGTGACCAGTTCCGACCGGCCTGCCCTCCCGCCGGAAGAAAACCCGTTGAAACTCCACAGTCCGCTGTCCCGCTATTTGTGGAGCATATTCCTTGTTGCCCTGGCTACGGGGCTGGGATTTTTGATCGGCGGCCGCATCGAGTCTACGAATCTGGTCATGCTCTATCTCCTGATCGTTGTGATCACAGCGATCTATCTCGGTCGTGGACCTTCCATCCTTGCTTCGATCCTCGGTGTACTGG
>DASTJG010000270.1:0-10820 GCA_035716785.1 Anaerolineales bacterium | reverse complement strand
GGCAGCCGGAAATGTTCCGGCTGCCCGACCGATAAATTTCCTTTTCCTGAGTCGTGCGTGAGCAGGATTGTAAGATGCTTACATCCACTTTCGTCTAAGCGAAAAGGAAAATTGTAATGAGAAAAGTGTTTGTGATTTTATTGGCAGTGAGTATTCTGGCGGGATGTATGGACATGGAAACTCAGCCTCCTTCACTTCCGACTGCGACGGAAATCCCGTTCACATCTACACCTGAACCTGATCCCGCGACACCGACGTTGGCTTCCCCTAGTGAGACGCCCACAGCCACTGTAGCGAGTGACGATTTCTTCACCCAAATGGAAATTCCGCTGCCTGAGCCAATCTGCAATGGACTGACAAAAAAACAAACCGAGGGTCCGTATTACGAATTGGATATACCTGAACGCAACTCTTTAATTGAAGAAGGGATGCAAGGCGAGCGCATGATCCTTGTGGGGTATGTACTCGATCAAAATTGCCAGCCGTTGCCCAATGCCCTGCTGGATTTCTGGCAAGCTGATGCCAATGGTGAATATGATAATGTCGGTAATCGCCTGCGCGGCCGTCAGTTTACCGATGCACAGGGACGATATTATCTTGAGACGATCCTGCCAGGGATATATCCAAGCCGGCCGATCGAGCACATCCATGTCAAGGTGCGTCCTGCGGGCGGAGACGATGTGACAACTCAGCTATATTTCCAGGAACAATCCATCGATGGGTTGTTGCGGCCCAGTGATGGCCTGAAAGTAAGGGTTGAAGATAAAGGCGATTATCTTCTTGGTTATTTCAATTTTGTCGTTCAGCCCTGATCCGTTGCAAAAGCCGTAATTTGATTCTTACCATTGTCCTTTGATTGCTTGGCAGCTTTTTCCATTGCCAGTAACAGCTCATCGACTGTTGTACCATGGGATGGATAAGTCACAATCCCGATCGAGATTGTGACAGGAAATTCCCACCTTTTCGATGTCAATTCTACTTGCGAGCGGAGTCGTTCTGCAACAATAAGAGCCTCATCCCCTGTGGCGGCAGGCAGCAAAACTAAGAATTCATCTCCCACGCGCCAGCGGGCGATAAAGTCACCCGGGCGAAGATGGCTCGCGAGTAACTCTGCCAGACGTTTGATCATGTTGTCGCCAGCTGAATAGCTGATGTCGTTGTAAAGCCGTAAATTGTCACCGTCGATGAATAGAACAGAGAATGGCTCATTTGTATGCTGCGACTGCTGTATAGTCTGTTTCATTTCTTTTTCCGCCGCCATGCTGTTGGGAAGCTGTGTCACGGGATCGAGGTAGGCGATCTGGCGTGTAGTGTCCAATTGGCTGGCAAGGAAAAGCAGACGTTCGGTGAGCATATTGATCATTCGTAAGTAGTAATGATTGATTGCGGACGCATGTGTGTACGTATTTACCAGAAATCCTCGTTGACCGAATGTTTTTACATCGAACAAGGCATCACTGATTGCCATCCAAAGATCACCAATCTCAAGGCCCTCATCCTGGAAGTGGATCAAAATAACAGATGCGGCGGGAACTGTGAGATTGAATTGTTCGCATTCCCGGTTCAAACGCTCGAACACTGCGCGTGCGATCTGTTCGCATTCCTCGGAATTTTTCCCATCGATCAGGAGCAGTAGTTCATCGCCGCCAATACGATACGCCGGCAACCCGGTGTCTTGCAGAACAATTCCAACCCAGTGCAATACAGAATCGCCTTGTACATGTCCGTGTTCCGTGTTGAACGCCATGAAATTGTTCAAGTCGATGAGCAGAAGGGAGAAGGGGGAAGGTGTGCCCAAAGTCAGGCGTGTCGAAAAGGTTTCCAAAAATGATAATAAATTGGCGCACCCTGTCAGGATATCCATGCGCTCAACATGTTCGTCAATGTTCATTGCTATTCTTCTCTGGTCACTGGTTGATATGAAATGTTTCCTATATAGTTTTATCATAAATCAGCCCAAAGATCTTTGTTCACAGTGCTGTTCCACTGTGCCGGAAAAACAGGCTTTGGTTTTTGCGCATAGCCAATATTACACGAACAAAGACTCCTATACCAGTTTATCCAAAAGAAAAATGTGACCATTTAAATAACCATGACAAGCACACCCAAATCCCGGGAAAGATGAAAAAACTCCTCCGGTGTCAGCGGAGGAGTTTTCCCCTGGATAGATGGATAGCTTCGGTCTTGTGAGTCTCCGGTGTGATGTTGCCCACATCTCAACGGAGATAACTCCAGTGGGTGATCGGAGCAAATCCTCCCAGGAAAGTAGAGGAGAAACTTTCAGGTAGCTGTCTTTTCAGACAGTTTCCAACAAGCTGCGAAGTGCCCTTCGGTAATTTCAACCAAAGCTGGCCTTTGTTTACATTTGTCGAAAGCAAACGGACATCTCTTGTAATAAACACACCCATCCCCATGGTTCGGAGCCTCAGCCTTGAATTCTATTTTGGTGGGTTCCCATTTCCGGTCGAGGCGCGGGACGGATGTCATCAGCATCTTCGTGTACGGGTGACAGGGGCTGTTGTATATTTTTTCTGTTATTCCTTTTTCCAGAACGTGTCCTTTGTAAAGGATTACAGACTGGTCGCTGATGTAGTATCCCAGGCAGAGGTCATGTGTAATGAACAGGATCGAAAGCCCATGAGATTTGAGATCCGCCAGCAAATTGAGAACATCAATGCGCGTGGATGCGTCCAGCATGCTGATGACTTCATCCGCCACCAGGAATTTGATGTCCAGCAGCAGGGCGCGCGCGATCAGCAAGCGCTGGAGTTGCCCACCACTCAATTGATGGGGAAATTTATTCAAGACATTCTCAGGGTTAAGCCCGACTGCCTTCAGGGCATTGTCCACTTTTTCTTTCCATTCGCTGGAGTCCAGTCCGGGAAAGAATTCTTCCTTGATCAGTTTGAAGACCCGGTCCGCCTTGAAAATTGGATTGTAGGAACTGAACGGGTCTTGAAAAACACCCTGGACCTGGCGGTAGTACTCTTTCAAACCACCATTCTTCAAAGATGAGGTCTCCGTTCCGTTGAAGGTAATTTCGCCGGAGCTTTTCGAGATCAGACCCAGGATCATCTTCCCGATCGTGCTTTTTCCGCTGCCACTTTCACCGATCAGGGAAACAACCTGGCCGTCTTCCACCTCGAAGCTGACCTGATTGACCGCGTGCAATTCCTGCCCGCCGAAGGTCCCAACCCTGTAAACCTTGGAGAGATTATCGATCTTAAGCATAGAATCCGCGCTCCTTCCAACAGGCAACGAAGTGCCCATTCTTTACCTCTACGAACGGTGGCTCCTGATCACACTTCGCAAAAGCGACGGGGCAGCGGCTCTTGAAACGGCAACCCGCCGGAGGGTCCAGCAGGAGCGGCGGGTTGCCGGGGATCCCACACAATCTCTGGTTTGAATGTTTCACACCAACCTTGGGTAGCGATGAGATAAGCAGTCGCGTGTATGGATGCAGCGGCGAGTTGATGATCGTAGATGTGGATGCCTTTTCAGCCGGCTTCCCGGCGTACATCACCAGGATGCTGTCCGCGATCTGGTACAGGATCGAAATGTCATGTGTAATGACGATCATGCTTTTTACAAACTCACAGTCGCGGAACTCTACAAGCATCTCAGCTACAGCCTGCTGCGTAGAAACATCCAGCGCTGAGGTCACCTCATCCGCAATGAGCAGGGAGGGGTTTAACAGAGTGGATAGAACCATCACCATTCTCTGCTTCATACCGCCTGAGAGTTCGATGGGATACATGTTTAACACATCCTGCGGCAGCTTCACCAGATCCAGCCGTCGTTCCAGTTCAGGCAGGATGTCACTAAAGCGAACATCTCTGGATTCGAGCAGTTCCGATGTCATTCTCCCGATTTTACGTGTCGGGTTCATGGCGCTCATGGCATACTGCGGAATGATGGAGACTTTCTTGAACCTGAAAGATTGCATCCTCTCAGCATCCGCGATAGGAAGGTTTTCACCGTCCAGCTTCACCCAGCCATCAACGAACTTTTTGGGCAGCGTTAGATGGATCAGGCTATACCCAAGGGTTGTCTTTCCGCAACCGGATTCGCCGGCCAGTCCCATGATCTCGCCATCGGCAATGGAGAAAGTTGCTCCGTCCAGTGCATGCACATCGCCACGCAGAGTTTGATAAAAGACGCGGAGATTTACAACTTGTAAGCTCATGGTTTCACATCTCCCTGAGCTTGGGGTTGAATACTTCGTCCAAGCCAACGTTCATGATGTACAGTCCGCCCACGATGGCAGTAATGCCAAGACCGGGCGGAACGAACCACCACCACATCCCCAGTGTGAGAGCGCTCCACAACACAGCCAAGTTCATCATCATTCCAAGTGAAGTGCCCTGTGTGGGACCCAGTCCGAAGAAATCCAGTGTCGCCGCGGTGAGAATAGCGCCTCCGAACATCAGGATGAAGGTCATGAACAGATACGAAGCCATATTCGGAGCGATTTCCGTGAATATGATTTTCATCGGTTTCATCCCGCTTAATTTGGCCAGGTCGATGAAGTCTCGAGTACGCAGGGAGAACGTCTGGGCGCGGATGGCCCGAGCTGCCCAGGGCCAGGAGGTGAGACCAATGAACAGGCTTTCAATGAATACACCTCTGACTTTCGCATACGCGGAAATAACAACAAGCAGCGCCAGCACCGGAATGGTCAGGACAACGTTGGTCAATATGTTGAGCACTTCGTCTACTACTCCGCCCCGGTAGCCGGCTGCGAAGCCGATGATCATCCCGAGCAAGGTGCCCAATCCTCCCCCTACGATCCCGACGAGGAATGTTGACGAAAGTCCATGTACAAATTGTGTGAACACATCCTCGCCGAACGTGGTCGTTCCAAACCAATATTGAGTTGAGGGAGGGTTGGCGGCGGGACCGACGAAGTCGGCCGGATCGTATGGGGTGAGCCGCGGCCCGACAAACGCCAGGATGACAAAAAAGAGAACTACGCCCAAGCCGATTCGCAACTTGGTGTTTCTGAACGCAAAGTAGAGGAGTTCGTTCTTTCTTTTGATCGTGTCCATTAGGCTGCTCCTTGCATTCCAGCGCGCGTTCTCGGGTCCACAATGACATAGGCGATATCGATAATAAAATTAGCCAGCAGGACACCGATCACAACGAACAGGAAACATCCCTGCAGAAGGAAGTAATCTTCATTATGAATAGCCTGCAAGATCAGGTAGCCAATTCCGGGATAGGCAAATACAACTTCGGTCGCCAGCGCGCCGGCGACGATCACGCCTAATTGAAGTGCCAGACCTGTCAGTTGCGGCAGGATGGCATTATTGAACGCGTACTTGCGGACCAGCTTGCGAGGGGCGCCGAGAGCTTCCAGGTAATGCGAGTAATCCGATTCGAGTTCGTAAATGATAAGATTGCGCATTCCGATGGCCCAGCCGCCGAATTGCACCAGGAAAAGAGAAGCAAAAGGCAGAAACCAGTGTTGGATCAGACTCCAAATAAAACGTAGCGACCAATGAGGGCGTAAATCAAAACTGTATCCCCCGGCAAGTGGGAAGACCTGCCACACAATGCAAAATGCCCAGGCAAGTAAAATTCCCAGCCACATGTACGGTGTACCCGTGAGAATGTACCCGGCCGGGAGCACGGTGTTATCCAGCCGTTTGTTGCGAGCCGCAAACGCGCCGAAGTGATTTCCGGCCCACCAACTCGCCAGAATGGCCGGGATCAAAAGCGCAATATCATACGGAACCGCCTGCAAAATCACCCTGGCTACCGGTGTTGGAAAAAGATAGATGCTGATACCGAGGTCCCCGCGAAAAAGTGCGACCCAGAAGTTGAGATATTGTCTCCAGATGGGTACGTCCAATCCAAAGACGCCGGTGTAATAAGCGTACATTGCCTCCACGGCGCCGCCGCGCAAACCTGCGCGCGAGATGAGGATGCTGACCGGATCACCGGGCATGAAGCGCGGGATCATCCAGTCCACAGTCACTGCGACGAAGAACGTGAGAATGTAAATGAGAAGTTTCCTGATGAAGTAGCGCCTCACGTCGCCTCCTTAGAAGGAGGTGACAGTCACCTTTGCAAGTGACTGTCACCTGATTAGAATTACTCAGCGGGAACAGGTTCCAGATCGAGGAGCATCAGACCGGCGGTCATGTTGAAGAATCCGCGCCACTCGGTGGGAAGGTAGTGGTTGGGGGCATCTTCAGCAGCGGACGGCCAGTTGGTCCAGTAGTTGTTACTGACCTGGGACCAGAGCCCGTTGTACCAGAGCGGGACGGTCGGCAGTTCGGTCAGGGTGATCTTCTGCAGCTTGGACGTGATTTCCTTGACCGCTTCATCGTCACCAACCTTGACCTGGGCGAGCTGATCCACCAAATCGAAGGCTTCCTGATTTTCGTAGCGGCCGTAGTTGCCCCACTGCGCTGTCGCAATTGAATCCATCGGGTGCTGGAAGATCCACATGTAGTAGGAGTACACGGAGCTGCTCAATTGGACTTCGTTGCGGATGGACATATCATGCGTCCCTTGCAGCAAAGCATCGAGCCAGCCGCCATAATCGGGATACTCCGGCGTAACCTGAATACCAACGTCACCGGCATTGCGAGCGATGATCTGAATAGCGGTCATCCAGTCGGTCCAGCCACTCGGGCAGGTGATCTTCAGGTCGATCTTTGAGCCATCGGGAGCTTCGACGAAGCCATCGCCATCGACATCCTTGTAACCGGCATCCTCGAGGATCTGCCTGGATTTTTCGGGATCGTAGGACCAGGCGAGTTCTTTTGCCTGTTCCTTGTCGACAAATTTGTCCCAGGAGGGCATCAAACCGGTGGGATCGGCAGCTTTCACCAAACCAGCATAATCATTCTGAACGATATCTTCCACGTTGATCGCATAAGCCATCGCGCGGCGGAAGTTCACATCATCCATCGGTTTCTTTTGCAGGTTGAAGATCAACTGCACGGTGTTCGCCGGGATCATGTAGGGCGCTTCAGGATAGTAAGTCTGGATCCCGTAACCGCCTTTGACGAGGGAAGCCACACCAGGCAGGAAGTTGTTATCCAGATCAATGCCGCCTTGCAGCACCAGTCCGAGACCCACGTTATTGCTGGGCACAACGATGCCAACGATGCGCTTGGGTGCCGGGGCTTTGCCGAAGACATCGACACCCCACCAGTTCTCGTTGCGAACCAGGACGGCACGGCTCTGGTCCATCGATTCAGCCATGTACATGCCTGAGCCGACAGGTTCGAGATTTGCTCCGCCGGTGATCTCAGCAGCATCGCGGCCTTCCCATAAGTGCTGCGGGACGACCGGGACCTGGTACATCAGATAGAAACCGATTTGCTGGTAGGGGGGATTCTCTTTGAACTTGAAATTCAGGGTCAAATCATCGATCACGTCAATGGACGTGATGTGGTTCCAGAGGGTCTGGAAAGCCAGTCCGGCTTTATAGGCACCATTCGGATCGGCAAGTTCAACGGTGAACTTGACGTCATCGGCCGTAAGTGCTTCGCCGTCGGTCCATTTCATGTTCGGGCGGAGCTTGACTTCCCAGGTGGTGTCGTCAACCCAGGTTCCAGACTCAGCCAGCCAGGGGGTAAACTCATCGGTCAGCGGATCATAGACAAACAGGGTTTCATAGATCAAGCCGACTGTACCGATGGAATAGCCACCACCATTCCAGGGGTTCCAGTTCGACGGAGGACCCCACTGGTCGCCGGTTGCATAGAGAGTCTCACTGCGGTCAAAGACGACAGTTTCCTCAACGGGTTCTGCTGCAGGCGCTTCGGTAACAACTGCCGGAGCATCGGTGGCAGCCGCTGCAGACACGGACGTGGCTGGCGCCTGGGTAGCCGCCGGTTGACAAGCCCCAAGCAGGAGGCTGAAAGTCACCAGGACGACTAAAAACATTGTCGTACGTTTCATCTTCGTTCTCTCCTTGTAATGATTGTTCTAACTAGAGCAGACATGCAGGAAAATGACGGTTCAATTCTCGGATCGATACTGTTCTCCTTTCTGTCCATGACTTGGGTGCAATCGCCAACCATGCTGGCGGTCTTGTTCTGTTCAAGGGAGAAATTTTGACTTTCTTTTTGGCGACTATACTGTGTGCTCCTCCAAACTTCCCCCTTCTGCGGTACAGTCCTGACCCTGGTCAAGTGGACAGGTTCGTTCACTATCCGCGAAATTTTCAGACTCGTTCTCCTGCCGGCATAATGCCTGGATCATGTCTAAAATGACGATGGGCGGCTCACTCTTGGAGAAGAACGCCTCCGCGCCGTCCTCCAATGCGGTCTGTTTCGACTCCGGGCGCGCGCTGAAGGCGATCACCTTCAAGTGGGGGACCAGAGTCCGTAAAACGGACGCCCGCTCATGGATGGGACGGCCCGGCAGTTCCCAGTCCAGGATGACACAGTCTGGACGCGAGTCTTCCACCTGTGCCAGAACATGTTCCATGTCCCGCGCTTCCACGATCAGTTCAAACTCGAGCCGCGTCTCCAGCAAAAGACGCAGAGCGGCGCGCAAACCAGGATTGTCATCTGCTAACAGGATGCGCTTCATATGTCAGCAGTGTATGTCTGAATAGAAGGGGTGTCCCTGCCCCGCAGTGCAGTCTTCCCCCTGGTCAAGTGGATAGTTGTTTCCACGTCACAGGTCTACAAGACCTGTGACATTTACTCATACCAACTTATTCTGTATTGCCACCGAAACCGCAGCGACGCGATTCTCCACCCTCAGTTTCATCAGGATGTTGCCAATATGATATTTTACCGTCGAGAGGCTGACCACCAAACGCTCAGCGATCTGGGCATTGTTCAGCCCTGCCACCATCAATTTGAGGACTTCCAATTCGCGCTCCGTCAAATGTTCAGTTTCCTTCGCCTGGGCGCGCGCATGGACAAGCGCCTCGGCCGCCTCCGGCGAGAGGGTCATCTTCCCCTGATATGCCGAGCGAATGGCGGTAGCAAGCTCGCGCGCTGAAATGTTCTTCATCAAGTAACCTGTCGCGCCTGCCTGCAGGGCACTCTGGATCAACGTATCTTCCTGAAAACTGGTGAGCGCGATCACACGGACATTTGGATATTTTTCGTGGATCAGGCGCGTGGCAGTAACACCGTCAGTGCCAGGCATGATCAGGTCCATGAGGACAACATCGGGTTTGAGCAAGCCACAGCGTACGACGGCCTCGTTTCCATTCTCCGCTTCACCGACCAACTCGAAGTCTGGCATGACGGAGAGGAACGCTCCCAGTCCGGAGCGCACAACGGCATGGTCATCTACCAGCATTACCCGGATGCAATTTGTATTTGTCATGGTCTATCCTTTCTCGGTTTCTTTTGATGCCTGGAGAATGAGCTGTGTGGGAGGCGTCCAGGAGATAAAAATCTGCGTACCCTCGCCGGGCTTGCTGTAAATCGAGAACTCTGCTCCAAGCGCTTCCGCTCTTTCACACATGATCTTCAATCCAAGATGGTCGGGTGACACCCGGGCGGTGTCAAAACCGCTGCCGTTATCAACGATCGAGAGTGTCACTTTTTCGCTCAATTTCAAAGTAACAATTGCATGCGTGGCTTTGGCATGTTTGACAATGTTGTTCAATGCTTCCTGCGCGATGCGGTACAGGCAGATCTGCAAATCTGGAGGCAGTTTTTGCGATCCTTCGACGCGGAACTGGATCGGCAGTCGGGCGCGTCCGATCAGTGACTCACACAACTGGCGCAACAGATCGGGCAGGGGGATTTCCGTGAGGGCACTGGGCCGCAGTTCCATCAACAAGGTGCGCATTTCAGCTAACGCGCCACGCGTCAGTTGACGAAGCTCATCAAGTCGCTTCCAGCCCTCGGCCTGATTCATGGACCAGATATCTGGCAGCACCTCGGCGATCAGGCTGGCCGAGAAAAGGGTCTGGGTAACGGCATCGTGCAGATCGCGCGCTAGGCGGGTCCGCTCAAGGGTCACTGCTTCCTGGGCAGCCTTCTCAGCCAGGGCTTCTTCTGCTTTTTCGCGCTGTTCGATCTGATGCTGCAATTCGGCGGTGCGGATGGCAACCTGTTTCTCCAGATCCGCTTTCTGCGCATGGACCGTGCTCAGCCGCCATCGAAAACCAAGTGCGGTCAGCATGCCTAGCAGCACGATGCCAAAGCCGCGAAACCACCATGTCTCCCAAATCGGTGGAACAACAATGACCGGAATCGAGATGCCGGTCGCATTCCAGACTCCATCGCCATTGGAAGCTTTCACATGAAAGCGATATTCACCGCCAGGCAGGTTGGTGTACGCGGCATAACGGCGACCTTCCGTCTGGATCCAGGTCTTGTCAAAGCCTTCAAGCTTGTAGGCATAGCGATTTTTCTGTGGCGCACGAAAATCAAGGGCGGCGAATTCAAAAGTAATGAAATCCTGCTGGTAGGATAACCGGATCGGCGTCTCTCCGGATAAATCGATTCTCTGGGGTTCGTTGAATACCTCAAATTGGGTGATCACTACCGGCGGCGGTACTGTGTTCGGCCAGATATCTCCCGGATCGAACGCGTTAAATCCGTTCGTTCCGCCAATGTACATTGTCCCGTCGCGGCTCTCAAAATAGGCGTTTGTGTTGAATTCGTTGCCCTGCAGTCCATCCGTTACATCATACGCAGTAAACTTTTCCGAGCGCGGATCGAACTTTGCCAGCCCACTGTTTGTGGTGAGCCATAATTGTCCCTGGTTGTCATTGAGAATGCCAAGCACGGACTCGTTTGGCAGCCCCTGCTTTTCCATATACCGTTGGAACAGCTGTGTTTGCGGGTCAAAGCGGTCTAATCCCGACTGTGTCCCCAGCCAGA
>DASTJG010000269.1:0-7530 GCA_035716785.1 Anaerolineales bacterium | reverse complement strand
CAGCACGTTCGTGGTCTGGTTAAGGGCAGTGGGCATATCAGCGTTGGAGTACTGGGTTGTAACGATCTCCAGTTTCGAGTTCGCTGCAATGTAATCCTTGAATCCACCCACGCGCCCAATCTCGGAGCCTACACCGGCGACATACGACATGACGGCGATCTTGCCTTCGTCTTTGCCAGTCGCTGCCTTTACTTCCTCGATCAGCCTCTTGGCACAGGCTTCACCTGCCGCCTTGTTGTCTGTCGCGAGGAATGACACATAGTTGTCTTCCGGGCCTTCGAGAAGTGAGTCGATGATGACAACAGGGATGCCAGCTTCCTTTGCCTTTTCTACCACCGGAATCAGAGCCTTAGTGTCTGAGGGCGCAAGCACAATCGCCTTGACGCCGCGATCGATGGCACTCTCGACGATATTGATCTGCTCGTTGATGTTGCTCTCGGACTGGGCACCCAGGAAGGTGACCGACAGCTTCGGAGTGTTTGCCTGCAGTTCTTCCTGAGCATCCATGGCGCCCGTCTGCACATTCTGCCAGAAGCTGGAGTTGCCAGTCTTGACGATGACTGCAATCTCCCCACCCTCTTCGGGCTGCGGAACGGCGGTAACTTCAACGACCTTCGTAACCTCTACTTTGACCTCTTTCTCGATGACTTGCGGTGTTGCCGGAGCGCCGCATCCTGCTAAAACTAGGGAAATAGCCACGAAGAGGCTTGCCAAAACGAACAACTTCTTTTTCATTTTTTTCTTCTCCTTGATTAGTTGATTGAACAAGTCATAGTAGCGTGGGCGATAGTTTATTGTGTTAGGCAAACACCTCCTCTCCTAACCGAATCAAATCAAAATGGGGATTGCCATATCCTGCTCTTTCATTTCTCACTTTCGGCCTTTGAGCTGGTCAATGGTTACTGCGCCAATGACCACGAGGCCGATCACGATCTGTTGCAGGAAGTAATTTGCGCCCTGCATTGTGAGTCCCACGGTTAATATTCCGATGATAAAAGATCCAATCACCGTTCCTCCTATCGTGCCCACGCCGCCCATGAGGCTTGTACCGCCAATCACGGCGGCAGCAATTGCGTTCAACTCGTAACCACTTGCACTGTTGGGTTGGGAGGTGATCATCCGGGATGCCAGGATGATGCCGACCAGGGCCGAAAGCAAGCCAGAGAAAATGTAGCTAATGACCTTGACCCGGTTGGTCTTGATCCCGGAAAGCCGCGCCGCCTCTTCGTTCGATCCCACGGCGTAGGTGTACCTGCCGATTCGCGTTTTTGCGAGGATGAAATGAAAGATGAAGGCCACTGCGATCATGATGAGCACCGGGTAGGATATGCCAGGGAATTTTGGCCCGGTCCCAAAGATGGTGCCGTTGCCTAACTCGCCGAAGCCTTCCGGTGCCGGCCATGCGTTGGCATTCGTGATAGTAAGAGCAACTCCTCTGGCGACCATCATCATGCCGAGCGTTGCGATGAACGGAGGCAGCTTCAATTTGGTAATCATCAGTCCGTTAAGGAAACCGGTTAGAACTCCGACAAGCAATCCGATGATCATGCTGAGCCAAATTGGTACTCCGGCAATGGCAGCCATTACGGCGATCGTGCCGGACAGGGCAATGACAGATCCGATACCGAGATCGATGCCGCCTGTGATAATTGTGAAGGTCACACCAATACCCATGATGGTGATCGCGCTTGTCTGCAGCGCAAGTGTCAGGACACTTCGCACGGTGAAGAAATTCTTGGCTGTTATCGAGAAAACAATAAACAACCCAACAACCGCGATGAAGGGAATGAACTGGTCAACAGCCAGACCGGGTTTTCGCACTTTTTCCCTGGTTTCAGGGACACCATCCTTCGTAATGTCTTTCGTTGTAATCTCACTCATGGTTGCTCCTTCTGATTTAGCTTTGGCCGGGCACAGATGCGTCCCCTGGGATTGAAGTACCGAGTCCGGCAGCATAATTTAGCACTTCATCGGGTGTCGTTTTAGCGGTGGTGAGTGTCGCCGCGAGTTTCCCTTCATGGAGGACCAGGAGGCGATCTGTCAAGCCGAGCACCTCCGGCAAATCGGAGGAAATCATGATGATGCCCCTGCCCTCTCGTGCCAGGACTCCGATCAGCTCATAGATCGCATATTTGGTACCTACATCTATTCCGCGTGTCGGCTCGTCAAAGATCAGGATCTTCGAATTACAGAACAGCCACTTGGCGACAACCACCTTCTGCTGGTTGCCTCCGGAAAGATTATTCACGATCTGGGAGAGGCTGGGTGTTCTAATGAGGAGTTCCCCGACATACCGCTGTGCAGCTTCCATCTCTCGGCTGCGAGAAAGCACACCGAATCGCTGGGAAATCTCCTGAACGTTTGCCATTGTGATGTTCTCAGCAAGCCGCATTTTCACTGCCAACCCCTCCTCCTTACGGTTTTCCGAGAGGTAAGCAATACCCGCTTTGATTGCATCCGAAGGAGAACGCAACGAAAGCCTGCGGCCGTTCATAATCACTTCACCCGAATTGACCGGGTCTGCCCCGAAGATCGCTCTCCCTAACTCAGATCGCCCTGCACCCATCAGTCCTGCAATACCGAGGATTTCCCCTCGATAGAGATCAAAGGAGATATCGTGAAGGATACCCGAGCGTACGATATTGCGAACTTCAAGCAGCTTCTCTGTCGTTGGAACATTTTGCTTTGGCGGGAATTGATTCTCGATCTTTCGGCCCACCATGCGGTTCACAATCTCATCCATTCCAATGGCAGAGTAATCGTCGGTACTCACCGAGCGCCCGTCACGGAAGATGGAAATGCGATCTACAATGCGCTTCAGTTCCTCGAGGCGATGAGAGATATAGATAATTGCAACACCCTGGTCACGGAGCGTATGGATTACCGTAAAAAGTTCGTCGATCTCGCTTTCTGTCAGCGCGCTTGTCGGCTCATCCATGATGAGCACTTCCGATTCAGAAGAAAGAGCCTTGGCGATCTCCACCATCTGCTGCTTGGAGACTGGCAATTTATTCAATTGGATCGTCGGGTCCAGGTGGATGTTGAGGCGATTGAGGATTGCCGTTGCGTCGGCGTTCATCTTCTTTTCATTGAGCGTTCCAAACTGCGTAAGTGGTTCCCGCCCGATGAAGATGTTGGCCGCCACCGATAGATGGGGAATGAGGTTTAACTCCTGATAAATAATCCTGATACCTGCATCATGGGACTGGTTTACATTACGGAAGTTCACTATTTTCCCCTTGTAGCGAATGGTTCCCTGGTCGGCTTGGTAAACTCCGCTAAGGATTTTCATGAGTGTGGACTTGCCTGCCCCATTTTCGCCGACTAAAGCATGCACCTCACCCTTACGAAGATTGAACGAAACGCTATCAAGCGCCTGCACACCCGGAAAGCCCTTGGAAACGTTCTCCACCTCGAGAATTACCTCTCGTGTGGGCGATGGGACTCTTGTGTCCATTTGTACGAACTCTGGTATAGCCATATTGGAATTACTCCTGAACCGTAAACTCATTGCGGTATTCAGTGCTGTGAAGATAGATTGTTCTGCATGAAATTGTTGTGATCTTGCTGGTCCGGTGACACCTCATCTTTTCTTGGATTACTGGAACGGAGAAGGAGACAAAATGGTAACGTTACCATATACAACAAAAAAAATTGTGCTTCTTACCTTAATCACTGTTATTTCGGTTTGGACCCGCGGATCCACGTTCGATGATTTGAGTAGGCAAAATAAGTTTTTGATATCCTACGGTGAGTTCACCTGAAATACGTTTTAGCAATAGTTCAGTCGCCATTCGCCCCATCTCATAGGCTGGCTGTTCGATAAAGGTTAAGAAAGGCGCCACAAGCATGGATTCAGGAAAATCATCAAATGCAACCACGGAAACATCACCAGGCACATCAACCTGGCAGTCGCGTAAAGCCTTAATGATCCCAATGGCAATAAAGTTGTTGGCCCCAAATATAGCTGTAGGCTTGAGCGGGTGCATCATCGCCTGCCTGGTGAGCTCATAACCACTCTCCTGGTTAAAGCCTCCGTAATAAACTTGTTCGTTGCCACCCAGTCCCGATTCGACCAACGCCCGCTGATACCCAGCCACGCGGTCGACCGAAGTAGAAACATCTTTGGGGCCGGTAATCATGGTGATCCGTTTGTGTCCCAATCCAATCAACAGCTTTACCAAACGGTAGGCGCCATCTTCTGAGTCGGATCGCACCGAGTCGATTTTTACACCTGAAACGCGGCGATCGAGTGCTACGACATTAATATTATTTGATAACAAGAACTTGATTGTTTTAACATTCCCACATGAAGGAACCAAAAGTACGCCATCTACCTGTCTCTGTGCTAAAAGGTTGGCATATTTTTCTTCTTTCTCTTCAGATTCATCAGTATTGCAGTAGACAACCGAATAGTTGAAAGCGCCTGCCGCATCCTCAACCCCCCTGGCCATCAATGTGAAATATGGGTTCGTGATATCTGTGACAACCAGGGCCAACGTTTTAGTCCGTTTTGAACGGAGGCCGCGTGCCAAAGTATTAGGAACATACCCCAGTTCCTTAACCGCCGCTTCCACACGTTCCCTGGTAGCCTGACTGATATAGCCCGAGTTATTAATCACCCGGGAAACCGTGATCGGTGCAACACCTGCTCGTTTTGCTACATCAAGGACTGTTGGCATCGGAATTAGCTCATCAAAACAAGCCCAAACTAAGAGAGTATGACAACGTTATCAGGGTATCGTTACCATATTCTTGCACTTTTTTTCACATTTGTCAAGAGGGAAGCCCTAAACTCAGATAGTCCGTAAGCCGTTCAAGTTTCGACAGCCCCCTGTTGGATGAGCCACTGCAGGGATTCATGGACGGCCTGCAGCGAGGAATAACGCGGATGATAATCCAGAAGGCGTTGGGCCTTGGCGATGCTGGCGTTAGGACTGTGTGCGATGTGATCCCACGTTTGGGTGGCATGCTCGTCTGCAACTGTTTTGCGCCATTCCTCCCACGGCAAGAATTTCAAATTGGCAGGTTGTCCAAACCACTCCGCCACACGCTCGGCGTAACCGCGCAGCGTTAACGCGGCAGGCGAGACGACATGAAACGCCTCTCCAACACTCACACTGCGATTCGCCATTACTTGCATAAACGATTGCGCGACATCGTCGGCGTGAACGTGATGCAATGTTTCCATACCGAGATTTGGCAGGGTTACCTCTTCGCCACGCGCGAGCCGTTTAAAAACATCCGGATCGAGATTGCCCGCGGGATTGATGGGAATCCAGCCAGGTCCGACGATATGCCCGGGCTGTAACACGGTCGCGGGAAAATTGTATCGCCGAGCTTGTTCCAGCAAATAATCTTGAATCGCAGACTTTTGAATCCCATATTCTCCAAACGGATGGCGCGGTGTTTCTTCCGTCGCGGGCACCTCGACACTGTGACCCATTGACCAGATCGTGCCACAATGGAGAAAGTGTTGGACTTTTCCGCGTACACATTCAACGATCTGCTGCGCGCTCGCGACAGTGAAACAGATCATGTCAATCACGATATTCGGCTTGAGATCGCGGACGCGCCGGCCGAAGACGCCCTGCGTATCCTCCTCTTCCCTGTTTGCATTCACTTGCTGAACGGAACGCCACGCGCCATGTGTTTGATACGGCTCACGCTTGGCGCGCGAGACATTGATCACTTCATGCCCCGCCGCTATAAGTCGCGGCACAAGGTAAGTACCTACATGGCCACTCCCACCAATAATAACCACACGCATACTCATCCTCCTCTGGCTGGGAAACTTCGTAAGACTTGGCTACCAGCCAAATTGCTCATAAGAACAGAAAGGCAGGACTTCATAATTCGAGCGAACCCATAAGATTTGGTTGCGCCAGGATCGTCTCGTAGACTGCCGCCACACCGCCCATCGCAGCAGCATCGAAGCCATGTTTTGCAAGCACGACTTTTGTCGCCTCTCGATTCCAACGCAGTGCACGTCGTTCAAATTCCTTTGTCATCGCAGGCATCAGAAACTCACCTGCCAGGCTAAGTATTCCGCCACACACAACCAATTCCGGATTTAAAGTATTCACCAGCGAAGCAACCCCGATTCCCAGGTCCCTGCCTATTTTTTCCAGGGCGCTTAGCGCAACCGCATCCCCTGCGCGCGCCGCGTCGACGATCATAGGTACAGTCAAGGGATTGGCACCATCGTTTGTGAGTTGGAATAACATTCCCGTCTCACCCAGTTCAAAGCTTTTGTGAATGTGACGGAACAGCGCCCGCTGACTGACCTGTGTCTCCCAGCAGCCGTAACTTCCACAACTGCAAAGCTCGCCATCCGGATCCATGGTCATGTGTCCAAATTCGGCGCCCACGCCAGCTACACCGCTGAACACCCGCCCGTCATGCACAATCCCGCCGCCAAGGCCTACTCCCGCGCTGATATACAGCACCTCGTCATGGCCTTGAGCCACACCAAAGTAATGTTCTCCCAACGCGGCAATGTTTGCCTCATTATCTACAATCACGGGAGCCTGTGGGAAGGATGCCTGCAACAAGGCACGAATTGGGAAAGACTCCTTCCACCCCAAATTGGGCGCAAAAAGCATTGTGCCCGTGGTCTGGTCGATCAAAGCCGCCACCCCCACCCCAATGCCCAAGAGCGTGCCATATTCCTGATATCCCCTCTTTATTGCCTCGTTCAAAAGTGCCGTCGCACGGTCTAGTATCGCGTGCTGTCCCGTGCTGGGGTCGGTACGTTCTTCGTGACGCCAGATGATCTCCGGCGTGAAGTTGGTGCAGACCACCAGGATGAAATCCACGCCAATCTCACAGCCAACAATGAACCCGGCCGCCGGGTTTAGGTTAAGCATGATGGCGGGGTGTCCCTTGCGTGCAGAGGTGAAACCTATCTCTCGAACAAATTGGCGTTGGAGGAGTTCATCCACCAGACTGGAGACCGTCGTCTTGTTGAGACCCGTCGCCTGTGCCAAACCCGCGCGTGAAATCGGGGCTTTTTTGCGCAAATGATTCATAATCACAGAGAGGTTGATCTGCCGTACTAAAGTCGAATCCCCGGTGCGTAAGCGGTCATTCTTTTTCATGTGAATGCATAGCCCTTTATGAAAGTTTGCGATGTTAACCGCCTTAGTATACCTCGTACCCAAAAACATAACACCGGATAGAAGCAGGCGTGTTCGAAGGCAGCACACTCTTCGAAAATATGTCCGCCTACCCGGGATACCACACCACTCGGGGATCATCCGGCGCGCGCTGGTAGTTCCAGGCCGCCTCGATCAACTTCTGCAGGTCATACTCCGCTCGCCAGCCAAGCAGGAACCTGGCTTTGGCATTGTCCAACCAGGTCGAGTGATAGGGTGTCTGAATTTCCACTGCGGGCAGGCCGCGAGTTTCGGCGAGGTAACGGCCCACGTCCCCGTAATCCACCGGTTCATCCATACAGATATTGAATGTCTGTTGGCGGGCCCGAGGGTGATCGAATGCCAGCAAGATTGCGCCGACCAGGTCATCGAC
>DASTJG010000268.1:0-9347 GCA_035716785.1 Anaerolineales bacterium | reverse complement strand
GTGCCCAGCAATGCCAGGAAGAAGAGCAGTCCCGGCAAATTCACGATCAGGTTGATGAGGAACACTCGCCAGGCGGTGCGCGACCACCCGATCCGCCAGCCCTCCCGCCAGGTCAGTTTGGTGCCGGTGTTCTCGTATTCGTTCACCATGCGGATGACTGCCGTCACTGAGACATAGTATGCGACCGACACGATAATTCCGACCAGGAACATGAAGGCTATGAAGCCAGCGATGGTCCAGAGGAAAGCCGCAACATCCTCTCCCGGAATGTCTGCTGCGGGGATGCCTTCCCGGAAGAGTTTATCTATTTGCCTGCCAACATCGTCGAAGAACTCCTGTGGACTGTCATAGGATGGCGGCTGGTAGGTGCGATTCTCCTCGCGCCATTGCGTACTGTTATTGCCTCCGTTGCCGCCAGAAGAACCACCCACGGCAAGAGCCAGGATCAAACCAAAGACCCAGAGCGCCCGATAATTCCATAAGATCTGCCAGGCACGTTGTAAGATTTTGATGGGATCGATCATTTTTTTCTCCTTAACTAACGAACTACTTCATTCTTTTCGGACCGTGAGCGGCCTTAGCCTTCGAGGAGCTGGTCCTGCCCCTGACGCTGTCGGCGCGCCCACCAGACGGCCAGCCAGCTCAGATAGAGCAGGCCGACCGAAACTTGTAAAGTGATCTGCAGCAGAGATGACCTTGTAAAGGTTTCTGTTGAGAGTACCCAACCCAGGCTGTTTTCACTTAGCACACCAAACTGCCCGAGCGTGACTGACCAATACGTTTGACTCGCTGGATCGAGTGCCAGCCAGTTTGAAGCAGTACCCAGTATTCCTAAATTATTTGCCACAGATAATATGTCACTCACAAAAAACGATGTACCGATAAAGATCCACGAGACAACAAGTCCAGCCGGTACCATCCACCAGCCTGCTTCAGCGACCCTGCTTTTGGGCGCTGAAGCAGGCCGACGTGGTAGGCGCAGGTTGACTCGCGCAGCGAACCGTTCAGGCGTAGTGAAGTCAGGCACCGGGACTTCATGCAGCAGGCTCGAGAGGCTTGCCAGTGATTCCAATTCTGCCCGGCAGGACTCGCACTCCACGAGGTGTGATTCCACCTGCTGAACCTGACTATCTTTCAGTTCACCATCCAGGTAGGCATTCAGCCATTCGATCATGTGCTTAGACATGTTCTGCCTCCACCCGTATGAATAATTTTTGTTCCAATTTGTCTTTCAATGCCTTGCGTGCATAATTCAATCGTGACATGACTGTACCAATCGGAATGTTGAGGATGTTTGCGATCTCATGGTAGGACATTTCTTCATATTCTCTTAGCACCAATACCACGCGGCTGGCCTCCGGCAGAGACAGGATCGCTTTTTTCACAAGAGCCGTTCTTTCTTCCTGGAAGAAGAGCGCTTCCGGCCCGAGTTGCGGATCCTGTAAATGCAGGTCCTCCAGGGCGTTGGGCAGGATGCGCTTCTCCTTGCGCAGCATGTCGGTCGCGGCGTTGACGGCGATGCGATACAACCAGCTGCGCAGCGATGTTTGCGGACGGTAGGAGGAAAGGTGCAGCCAGGCCTGGATAAACGTCTCCTGGGCGGCATCCTCGGCAATCCGCGCGTCGCCACACATGCGGTAGATGACGTTCATCACACCCTGGGCATGCGTACGGACCAGTTCGTTGAACGCATTTCGGTCGCCGCTTTGCGCCTGGGCAACAAGCTCTATTTCGTTGAGTGTAGGAACCGCCATTACCGTAAAACTTCCATTTCTGCTTCGTGCCTTGTCATCCTATTAACGGATGATACTGCGTTTTTATTCGGAACAAATTACCACAAATATAGTAGGGCGAGACGCTCTGCGTATCTCGCCCTACGAAAAGGAACGGGCGACCTGCCGAAGGGAGGTCGCCCGTGTGAACTACTCTTTCTTATCCGTCATGCTTTTTCGGATCTCGGAGCGAAGTTTTTCGGCCTCCTCCGAGCGTTTGCCTTGCGCCTCGTTGGAAAGGGCGCCGAAGCGATCGGAGAGCAGCATGGCAAGCAGGGCTTCCATGATGTTGCCGGAGCCGCTGTCCTTGTTTGCGCCGACAACCACGCGCGGGACCACGTCCACCTTCGATTGTTGAACGGCTTCAGAAAAACGGTTGAGCACCTGCTGCGTCACCTGGAACTGTGGTCCACCGTACGCCCGGACCTGCTCCTCGGTTGCGAGGGCTTGCGCGATACCAATACGGGCGATCTTCTCGGCTTCCGCCTCTGCCAGCGCACGGATCTGCGCCGCCTGCTGGATGGAGCGCTGATATTCCGCTTTACCCTGGTTGCTCTGAACGTTGACGTTCAACTCAGACTGGGTAATGTTGGTCTGCATCTGTGCACGCGCTTCGGCTTCACGAAGTTCGCGTTCCTTGACCGCGGCTTTTTCCTGACGGTCATAGGTCTCGATCTGTTCGGCCGCGATCTGGCGGGAGCGCAGCTGGGTCAAAATGGTCTCGATCTGCACATCATCGGCAGGTGAGGAAGGTGTACCGATCAGCACTTCCTCCAGTTCGAGGTTGTAATGCTGAAACTTTTCCTTCATCTCCGAACTGGCGATCTTCTGAATGTCACTGCGTTCCTGTAACAACTGGATCAAGGTGCGGGTCTGACCGATGTTCTTGAAGTAGGCGGCGACCATTGGGTCGAGGGTTTGCTCCACGAGGCGCTTGATGTCGCCAAAGCGCTGGATGACCAGTGGAGCCTTTTTGTAGTCGATGTGCACGACCACAGAGAGAGGCAGGGATGGTTCGAAGGCGTCCTTGGTGATGAGCGAGACTTCGCTGAGGTTCTCATCGAACTTATGCGCGCCAGACTGACTGCTGATCCATTTGAGGATGAAGTTGGTCGTGGGGACGGAAACAACTTTCCCGGCGTAGGTGTTGAACGCGTATTTACCGGGCAGGAGCGCCTCTTCCCACACGCCGCGTTTGCCGCGTGTCACGAGTTCGCCATGGCGATATTCCAAACCTGAAAGGTCTTCGCCCATTTCGCCCGTATACGAAACGACCACGCCGACATTTCCTACCTCGATCACCGTCTTTTGGATCATTTCAACAGTTGCGAACAGGCGGTTGACATAATAGGTACCTTCCACCAATACTTGCAACTGGCGCCCACGGAAGCCGCCTGCTTTCAGGAACTTGTCCGGGTCCTGGAATTTGTTGTGATAGGTTTCTGAAATTTTTGGGTCATCCCCTACTACAGGAGCGATGATCTCACCCTGGCCGAGAGAGGGTCCATCGTGAACGGTTGCAATGCCGATCTTGTCGTCTGTATCTTTGATGATCACGGGGAAAAATCCGCCGCGCTCCGCGATCACGTTCGCCATCTTCTGGATCACGTCCATATCCTCACGGCTCAATGGCAGCGAGTAGACGCGCCCATCGGTGAGGACGATAAACTGCACCAGGTTGATGGCGTAAGTACCTTCACGCAGGACACGGCGCTGCGGTCCGCGTTGACCGCCATTCTTGAGAAAACTTTCCACATCCTGAAAATCGCCTGCTTCCATGTTCGAGGCGAGTGTCTGTGTCGGCTCGAGCAGCTTGCCGTCACGGGCAAAGATGTAGCCGATCTTCCCCTGCGGGATGGTGACCAGTGGCGCGGTATGGACGACATATTGGATGGGCATCAGGTAATGTACGCCACCGCGCAACACCTTGGGCTGAAAACCAGCTTCGCCGTTCAGGGCAATAAAGCCGCTTTTTACGGAACCCCTGGGGCTAAAGCGTTTTTCGACGATGCCAATGCGGGTGTTGGGGATGACGCGGATCCCTGAAAGCAGGATCAGCAACAAGATGATCACCAACCCAATACTGAAAACTACAAGAAAACCAAAGCCAGACATTTTTTCTCCTTTGCATGTTTCAATGCACCAATTCATCTACGCAAATGGATGATTGGGGGTTGCGAGCCCCTCCCCAAATACGACAGTCAAGTTCTGGATACATATTCAAAATCTTCTTGTCGTATTTGGGGAGGGTGTCCCGAAGGGACGGGTGGGACGGGTCAATTTTCTGCGATGACGATAACTTTGTCTTCAGGTCTAAAAGTAACTTGTGTAGATTTCCTGGGGTTCGTATGGACACCGTACGACTTGCCTGCATCGTTTGCTTCGGACGCGATACGATAGCCCAGCGCGGTCTCTCCACGCTGGCGGGCGGCTTCCACCACAGTGTAAAAATTGACAGGCTGGCCGGTCCCCACATAATCGCCTACCGGCTTGAGGTAGATTTCCGCCCCCTCGGGATCGAAGATGTCGGTAAAGACATCGAATAATTCAGCATTCTCCGAAAGCTGCGCCATCATCAGGCTGATGAGATGTTCGCTGACGATGAAATCATCCACCTGGGTGGCTTCGGCGAGCTCGCGGTTCCGCAGGTCGAGCATTTCGCTGACGATGGAGAAGGGCGTCTCATCCTTCTGGGCCATGTCGCGCAGGTGCAGCAGCGTGACCAGCGTCTTGGCGTCGGCTTCCTGCGGTTCGAGCGTACTGTATGCCAGGACGATCACATGATCGTAATCCTCCACGCCTAATTTATTCAGCAGGTCGCGGTCGGTGGTTTCGCCTTCCTCCACGACCAATGTTTGGTTTTTTAGTTTTCCACCGTTGGTGCGGATCTGTTTTTCGATATTGAAGGCATCCGCGACTACGGTTACCTGGGAGCCTTTGGCGACGTAACTGTCCAGCTCGCGTACGATCGTCGTGCCGCTGCGATTCCATCACAGGATCAGGCATTTCTCGGGACGTGGCCGTAACGCCCTCCCGCTGGAGCGGATGACCGCTTGATTAATCGGAGGCACGGCTTCGCCAGTCTGGGCGGAAAGACGGATCGTATCGTCATCTGCCGAGAGGGCAAAGATCTGATCGCCTGCCTCGATGCGGCTATCCATGGGTGGGCTAAGCAGGATCTTCCCATCTGCTTTGCGCAGACCCATCAGACATGAATCTTCATACGCCAGCAGTGCCTCGCCAAATGTCTTTCCGGCCAGAGCGGGCTCATTTTTGAAGTAAATTTCATCGCCGCCGAAGTTCATCAACTCGGTGTATACGACCGAAAGCCCGGACTGGCGCGAGGTCTGGGCGACGACGCGCGCGATCAGATCGCCGGTCAGCACGGCCAGCACATTGTCCTTCTCGCCGACCAGCTTCAGCACGACCATATTCTTTTCATCGCGGATCTGTGTGACGATGTGATAAGGCTCGGCGCGGCGATTGGGATTGTTGGTGATCGCCAGCACGGTCTTGATAACATCAGTGTCCGGATCATTATTTTCAGGCGGCAACACAATGATGGACTTCGCGGTGTGCGGGCTCGCGATCTCGAGGTCATTCGGATCGATCGGGCTTCCGCTGCGACAAATGATGCGGGTCTTGCCCTTGACCTCGACCCGCTCCCGGATCTCGTCTTCCATCTCCACCTTGTCTTTATTTGCCAGGATGACAATCCGCGCGTTTTTCTGATTCTCACTGGCAGCCATCAATTCGTTGAGGATGGTAAAGATCTGGGCAGACCAGCCCAGCACAAGCGTGTGGTTGGTTTCGAGGACCTGCGAGCGCCCCTTGCGCAGGCGTTCCATCTGGCTTTCGATGGCATTGTTCAGGACACCGATCAGCGCGCTGACGATGAAGACGCCACCCAATGTCACGAACAACATCACCAGGCGGAATCCTGTACCTGTATCCCCACCCATCGTGCCTGAGTCGAGCGTGCGCATCAGGCTTTCCCAGGCGGCTTCACCAGAGCTTAAGGGCGCGCCTTCCCCTTCCTGCACAAAGCGGGCGCTTGAAATGATTGTTCCAGCAATGATAACAATAATTAACGAAAGTATAAACAACATGCCGATCATGGCCGGCGTGCCGCGTGACATTAGATTATCGAATTGATACCGAAGACGTTGGCTAAATGTTGGCTTCATAAGGACTCCATTGAATAAGATTTGTTGATTATAGATTTTTTTATTCAACTTGCCAACAACCAGTATTGTTATGTCCTGGCGAGGATTGCTGGTTCAGGCACGTCACTGTTCCCTGCAATGGCTATGAAACAGCAATTGACTCTGTTTTGATTCCGCCTATACTTTATGGAAAAGGAGGCTTCTATGGCTACAAAGCTCACCTGGTATGGGCACGCTGCACTTGGACTCGAGACAGATGGTCACAAAATCATCGTGGATCCCTTTCTGACCGGGAATCCCGCTGCGACCATCTCCCCCGAAGCCGTGGAGGCGGACTTTATCCTTGTCAGTCACGGGCACGGTGACCATGTGGGGGATAGCGCCGCCATCGCCAAGCGCACGGAAGCTCTGATCATCAGTGTCAATGAGATCGCAGTCTGGTTTGGCAATCAGGGTATCGAGGCGCACGGCCAACACATTGGCGGTGGTTTTAAATATCCGTTTGGTTATCTCAAGCTGACGCTTGCCCTGCATGGCTCGGAACTTCCGGATGGTTCGAGCGGCGGTAATCCCTGTGGCTTTTTACTGACAACGAATGATGGTAAGAAGATCTATATGGCTCAGGATACAGGTTTGTTCGGCGATATGAAATTGATCGGGGAGGAAGGCATCGATCTGGCAGTCCTGCCGATCGGCGATAATTTCACCATGGGCCCCGACGATGCGTTGCGGGCGGTCAAAATGATCCAGCCGAAAGTGGTCACCCCCATTCATTACAACACCTGGGGCTTGATCGCGCAGGACCCGAATGCCTGGGCGGAACGAGTCCAGAAGGAGACAAAGACCAAAGCCGTTGTGTTGAAGCCTGGAGAAAGTTATTCTTTGTAGTTGAACTGCCTTAATGTCATTCCCCCGGAGCGACACCTGCTCCGGGCGCAGGTGCCGGGGAGAATCCCGCCGCACTCGCCGTTTGAGGCTCGCGGCGGAGACCCTGCGTTTCATTCAGGGTGACATTTTTTATTTACTGAAGTATAAATTCGTTACTATCCCCAAAAAGAAGACAAAGAGCATCGCCACGATAACGCCCGCCGCCCATCCCAGGATGGGGGCATAACGCAGCAGTTCCACGCCGGCGTCTTTCAGGATGCTCGATACTCCCCAGATCGCCGTTGCCGAGAACCCGAGCGTTTTCAAACTCAGCTCAAACTGATTCTTTTTCGCAAGGTGAACGATCGTCAGTATTTCCAACCCTGTCAACAGCAGGGATGTCCCCGGAACGGGACTGGTCAACGCAGCCAGCAACCCCGCGGCGAGAGTGTACAGCAGGATCAGTTTGATGTTCGCTCTCATGCTTGTTGATTATAGCAAACCCATCCCCGCTTGTTGCATGATCGAGTTTCTACAAAAGGAACTGCGTCACGATATATACAACGGCGATCAGGAGCAGTGCCCACAGGATGCTTGAAATGAACCGGTTCAATCCGAATGCAGGCTCCGGCTCGATCACCGATCTTGCCGGGTCAATGAGCCGCTGGGAGGGGCGATAGATGCTCTCGTCTGACGGCAAGTGTTTCATATTGTCTGGGGCAGATTGGCGATAGATATCTTCCGTCTTTGGCAAATCCTTCGCAGGTCTGGATGACGGCAGCTTGTCTTCCACGTTCCCCAGGGCCCGTTCATAAATTGCTTTTACTTCCGGCGACATATCGACAATATCGGTTAATGACTTTGTTCCCGTTTTGTTCTTTTCGGCGGCGCGTTCCTTTTCCTGATTGTATGCCCGGCGTTCCTCTGGGGGCATCTCGAATTCGTTGTTATATATTTTTCCTCTAAATTCTATTCCTGGCATGACAGCACCTCCATCGAGCTGAACATGAAGACCGTAAAGATCTCAGCTTCTTATGGAGTCTAACGATGAGCCAGCAGGACTGTGCCATCCTGAGATAATTTTCGTCGTTATCTAATGCCCCCTTAAGGAAGGTCTTAATGTAGACTCTTCAGTATTCGTAATGCTCGCAGGGTCACCCACTTGTTGGGCTGTTTCTTTTTGCCAAAGTCGATCCAGGTCTTGCCGGTGTAGTCATATTCCTTCAGCCATTGACCGTTTTCATTTTGTTTTTCGCGAATGATATCGAGCGTGTTCGTTAATCGTTTATCGTTGCCATATCCCAAACCAACCAGCGCTTCGGCAAGTTGCAGCAAATCCGTGACATAGAATACAGGGAAGCCGAACTTCCACCAGGCGCGGTTTGGCTTTTCACCGGTCCGCGTGGGATATCTTGCTGTGGCAGGATCGATGCCGAAGAAGAAATCAGTGCCCTGTTGGATGGCTTTTCTGATCAGGGGCGTTCTTTTCTTGACGGGAATTTTGCTCAGCGCCAGCATGACTTTGACCGCACCCCACGCGCAGGGGAGTTTGTTGTTCACACCACAGGCGAAGCCAGGTCCACATTTGTAGGCATAGTAGCGGACCGGTGCATCCTTGTCTTCCAGCGGCGCGATGCCATCACCCGTGACTGTGCGTGCCATCCATTCGAAGGCTTTGTCCAGGCGCGGGTCGTCACAGTCCAACTCCATCAATGACCAACATAGATTCCCTTGCAGGCAATCGATCGTCCCCGAAGGTGCTCCGGATGTAATGGATGTGAATTTACCGCCCTCCACCATATGATCCAGCATATACCTGCAGGCTTGCTCGACGCGCACGTCTTCACTTGCGGACGCGCCGAGTTGTGCCAGCAGGATAAGGGACCAGACAGTTGAACGATATTTTGGGTTGTATCCGGGGCCAGCCTTGACCCAATATCCATCCTTCTCCATATTGGATAGTACGACTGCGATCGGTCCCTCCTTGTGAGCAGCCTTGCGCGCGGATTTCAGTTCGCGATCATCTGGGGAAAGATCGAGCAGATCGCGCAGGGCGAGATAACGAACGCCGGGATCATCTGCCTCCAGCAACCAGGGCAGGGAGTCTTTTTGCAATTGAATTTTCCAAGACATTGATACCTCCTCTAGTAAGCCATAGACAATGGTCCACGGTCCATCGTCTATGGTCAAGCCTGCATCTTCTCCCATTCCCCCAGCTTCGCATCCATTTCCTTGTGTACGCGTTCGTATTCCGTCCCCAGCTTGGCGGCCTCCGCCGGGTTGACAAAGGGACTGTCCAACTGCGCGCTGAGATTCGCTAATTTCGCTTCCAGTTCCGCGATGGCATTCTCGAGTTCCTGGAGCTGGGCGATCCTTCTTCTTTCCTCTTTCGTTTCTTTGCTTTTTGCTCGTCGCACTTCCATATTCGAATTGCGAGCCTCGATCTTTTCCACTTGCTGAACAGTTAGTCTTGCAACTTCTTTCTCCCTCGTCTCTTTCATTTGAGAGTATATCCCCTTGAAGACGGTCATCTGCGATTAGT
>DASTJG010000267.1:0-6365 GCA_035716785.1 Anaerolineales bacterium | reverse complement strand
CGGGGTTCCTGCAGGCCGGATCGGTGGTGTCGGTATCGCCATCCACATTGCCACTGGTCGAATCCTCTTCCGTTGTGCCGATCTCGCAAAGGACATCTTCTGAATCAGTCACTACATACAAATCGTTGGTATAGGTGCCGGGACTCTGTCCGCGCGGGACATAACCAAAGAATTCAACGGTCAGGTACCGACTGCCCAGGGCCAACGGGTTGATCGTCAGCGCCGGGCTGGGATCATTCCAGGCCCATGTCAGTACACGGCCTGCCTGCGTAAACGTGGGTTGTTGTGCTCCGGGCAGCGCCACGCCATCCAGGCGCGCGGTCCCATTGCGCACAAAAATAAAATCTGTGGCCACCGGGAGCGTGTCCTGGATGGTCGGGTTGACCAGGGGCGCGGAGGAACGTTCGGTGATCTCAACTGTGAGTGTATATCGCAACGTGTCACCGGGCAGGATACTGCCATCGGGTGTGAACGTGTCGATATTGGGATCACCTACATCGTCCCAACCCTCGCCTGGCGTTTCATCTTTATAAACCTGCAGGCTGACGAACGTACCCTGCACCGTCATCGGTTCGATATTGCATGGGTCGGTAATGGGATCGCCGGCGCTGTTGCGGCGGCTGACCCGCAGACAGTTATCATAAGTATCTCCAGCGATTGCCGCTGGCATGGGCGCGCCGTCATCCGCCGTTGTGAGCGTTGCACGCGGGGTCACGCGGATTTCGGGACTGGTCGTGAATGACCAGGAATAGGGCAAACCTGCCTGGGTATAGGTGAACGGCGCTGTCCCATCGGGGTCGTATTCGAAACGCCAGCGCACGTTGGTGATATTGGTAGCAGGCGCGGCATATGTGGCATTGCTGTTGTAACTGATGGGCTGCCCCGGAAAGGCGGTATAGGTACTGCCGTTGTTGGTGGAATACTCGACAAAGGCGCGCACATGCGCGAATGCCGCAGACCACTGCCCGCTGGTGACTTCGGTTACCTGGAGCTGGGGCGGCAGATTGTCGATCAGGATCAGTTCGTTGGAGGGATAATTCGTCCCATCCGTATTGAGGTTGAGGATAAAACGACCTGTCCCGGTAAAGCCAACCGGGTCGCCAATATCATTTTTGCTGTAGCTGGGAACTTCAGCAATCGGGTCTATGGGATGGTCAATGTCCCCGGTAATGCCAATACAGGGGGTTGTACAAGTACCGCTGGATGGCCTGTAGTCTGCATCGGCGTGGGCTGTGTTCGTCACGTCGTCGCCTACGGTGAAATCTGCGCTATCGTAACGGACGGTCACATAGCGCGTCAGGCAGTTCGGCGGATAGAGTGGACCGGCATAGGCAGGCCACGTCACCACACCGCCTGATTCTGTACCCCCATCACTGGCAGAGACAAACGTTGCTCCTGCCGGCAGGGTATCGGTTAATGTAATGTTTTGGAGAGGCGCGTTCCCCTGCCCGGATGGAGGGGTGGTTGGGCAAAGCTGGATTTGATAGGTGACATTCGTATTGACTGTCGGATTGACCGTGGGGCTAAATAGAGACTTCGTAATGCCCCAGTATGGATTCGCTGTGCCGATCGTGATTGGAGGTGCACTGGAAGGCGTCGCGGCGGTCCAGGCAGTTGCTCCAGGGGGATAGATCCGCCCGCCAACCGTATTGTTGATCGTCGCAGGCAGGGGGCGCAGGTCGTAATCTACCTGCACGGCAATGACGGCATCGTACTGCGAACCATCGAGCAAATTATTATCATCTTTCGTGATGGTGATTGTGCGCGTCCCAGAGTTATAACTAATAGTGAATCCCGCGGGCACCGATGAAGCTGGCGGCGGCAGGTAGATCAAGCCAGGCGGCAGCACGTCCGTGATCTCCATTTGACCACATGGCCCGGTTAAGCTGCTGCATTCAAAACGAATACGGTAGCGGATCACATCGCCCACCTGGGCCGTTGTGACACCCCCCTCCACTGTTTTTGTCAGAATGAGCTGTTCTCCCGCCTGCGCCTGCACGCTCAACACCTGTCCCTGTGACAGCACGATCTCGAACAATAGAAAAAAAACAAATAGCCGAAAGAAAGCTGGAGCCAGACAAGCGAAGCAGTCCTGTGGACGCGTTCGAAGTTCGCCAAAATGATTCCGCATGGTCACTCCCACAATGAAAGATAATGAAAATTGTCAACTGGCTATGTTGCAAAAAACACAGGTTTTGAATTCGAGCACTTCGGGAAGGTTCGGTGCCGAAGGATTAAAATAGCGAAACCGAGCGGCCGGTTTCGCTGCTTGCTCACCTATGCCTCCTGCAAGAATGCAACCATGCAACAGCGACCAAGTAAAGGCACAGGGTCATAGCATCCGCTAATCACCCAAAAGTACTAGAATATGAGAATTTTATTATAAAGATTAATTTTTAAGGTCTACAGAATTGTCAGTTTCCAGGAATGAATGCCCCCGGCACACCACGATCACCAATCATCAACTTCGGGCGATACTGCAATGCCTCCGCCAAATGCACAGACTGGATCTCCTCACTCCCCGCCAGGTCCGCGATCGTGCGCGCCAGCTTGAGGATGCGATGATAGGCCCGCGCCGATAGATTGAGCTGTGTCATCGCCGCCCGCATCAGACGCTGACCCTCGTCTTGCAAGCGGCAAAATTGTCGAATCTCCCCGACGCGCATATCAGCATTACAGACAATGTCCATTGAGTGATTTGGCGATTGGGTGATTGTTTGATCGGTGAAGCGAATTTGTTGAATACCTCGCGCAGCTTGCACACGTTTGCGAATCGTTTCAGAAGATTCCCCCAGCCGATCTCCACTCAACTTTTCGTAATCGACACGCGGCACTTCGATGTGAATATCGATGCGATCCAGCAAGGGACCAGAAATCCGCTTTTGATATTTCGTTACAAGAGCATGGGCGCAGGTACAGGCCTTTTGCGTGTCCCCATAGTAGCCACAGGGACAAGGATTCATCGCAGCGATCAATTGAAAGTTCGCAGAGAAGGTTAGCGATCCCTTGGCGCGGCTGATGGTGACGACTTTATCTTCCATCGGCTGGCGCATCACTTCGAGGACGCGCGTCCCGAATTCAGGGAACTCATCCAAAAACAAAACACCCCTGTGAGCAAGTGATATTTCGCCTGGCTTCGGGATATTCCCGCCCCCCACCAGACCCGCGTGGCTGATCGTGTGGTGCGGCGCACGGAAGGGCCGCTGGCGGATCAACGGCGTGCCTGCAGGGAGTTGATCGGCAACGGAATAGATGCGCGTCACGTCCAGTGATTCTTCGATGCTCATCTCCGGCAGGATGCCAGGCATCGCACGAGCGAGTAAAGTTTTCCCTGCTCCAGGACTTCCAACAAGAAGACAATTATGTCCGCCTGCTGCTGCCACTTCCAGCGCGCGCTTGACGTGCTCCTGTCCTTTGATCTCGCTGAAGTCTGTGGGAACGAACAACGGCTCGAGTTCGGCATTCGAGGGGTGGTAAGGCTCGATCAAACGGCGGCCCGACAGATGGTTGTAAAGATCGGCAAGCGTCTTAACCGGGATCACTTCCAGGTCGGGGATCAGGGCTGCTTCCCCCGCGTCCATCTCGGGCACGAAGATCCGCTTGAAGCCATTGGCGCGCGCTGTGGCGGCCATCGGTAAAACGCCGCGCGTGTGACGCACGATCCCATCCAGAGAAAGCTCGCCAACAACGATTGTATTTTCAACTGCTTCCTGAGGAAGATAACCTGCCAGAACGATCACGCCCAGCGCAATCGGCAGGTCGTAGGCGGGTCCCTCTTTGCGAACCGAGGCGGGAGAAAGATTAACAACCACGCGATGGCGCGGGAAATTCAATCCGGCATTCTTGACCGCGGTCTGGACGCGCTCGCGGCTTTCCTGTACCGCGGCATCTGGCAATCCAACGATAATGACCGCGGGCAAGCCATTGCTGTAATCCACTTCCACTTCGACAATGACGCCCTCCAGTCCAATGACAGCACAGGAGTAGACACGCGCGAGCATAGAGTGAGTTTAGACCACCTGAGATAAAAAGTCAACCAGAAAGACTCGGAGAGGCTCTTAGATAGCAAACAGAAAGATCAGGTCGTTGACGTTGGTCCCGGTCGGACCTGTCTTCAATAGATCCCCCAGCTTCTCAAAAAACGGATACGCATCATTTCGGGATAAGTGGGCGGCCGCGTCCAGCCCAAGCGACTCAGCCCTGCGGGCAGAGTCGCCCGTCACCACCGCGCCCGCGGCGTCGGTGGGGCCATCATCGCCATCGGTTGCAAGCGCGACCAGCATAACATCTTTCAAATCCGCCAACTGTGTGACAGCCGCCAGGGCAAGCTCCTGGTTCCTGCCTCCCTTGCCACTGCCTTTGAAAGCTTGCCCTGAGCTGTGTCGAAGGGTGACCGTTGTTTCCCCACCCGCGATCAAACAAAACGGACGCGCTTTCGTTGAACTGTCTACACGCAGACGGTGAGCCAGTTCACGCCCCACCTCACGCGCTTCGCCCTGCAGGCTGTTGGTCAGAATCTCCGCGTGGAAACCTTCTTTTTCTGCCCGCTGCAAGGCAGCCAGCGCGGCGAGCTTGTTGTCGCCAATGATGATGTTCTCGACACGCTCACGGATGCCTTCATCGTTTTTGCCAGCCAGTGCGAGAGACGGCACACTGAGCAGAATATCAAGGATTGATTTTGGGACCTCGTTCTCAATTTTGTATTTCTTCAAAACCGACATCGCATCCACTTTCGTTGTCGGGTCCGGCATGGTGGGGCCAGAAGCAATCGCTTCCAATGGATTCCCAATCACATCCGACAGGATCAAACTGATGATCCTGGCTTTGGTCGCGCGCGCCAAGCCTCCGCCCTTGAGGCGGTCCAGCTGGCGGCGCAGGATATTGATCTCGTCGATGCGCGCCCCGCTGGATAACAATAATGAAGTGAGTGTTTGCAAGTCTTCCAAAGGCACATAGGACGCGGTGACCAGGGCTGAACCGCCTCCAGAGATCAAACACACCAGTGTATCCTCTGCACCCAAAGAAGAAACGAATTCCAGTACACGTTCTCCCGCCTGAATCGAGCGCGCGTCCGGGATGGGGTGCCCACCTTCGATAACGGGATACAGGCCAGAGGCGTCGCGTGAAGCGAACTTCGTGACGGCGAGTCCGCCTGTGAGTGGGACCCGCGCGGCGAGCGCGTCCATCATGGGGATCGCCGCTTTCCCAATCCCCAAGCCGAACACGCGACCCTGCAAACCCGGAAGATAGCTTTGCACCGCCTGGAACGGATCTACAGCCTCAAGCGCCGCGGATAAAACCCGCGCGATGCGCGCGTCCTGCAGGCTGTGTGTCAGGAAACGATTCATTTCCATATCTGTTATCATATCAGAAATACTCTCGCGGAGAAACGATGTCGAAACCAAAAGTATTTGTCACCCGCCTCATTCCCGAAAAAGGGCTCGAGCTGATTCGGGAGGTTTGCGATCTGGATTTGTGGTCAAACGAAATGCCACCTACTGGTGAGGAGTTGCTGCAGCACGTGCGCGGCATGGATGGTTTACTGTGTCTGCTGACAGAACAGATCGATGGGGACGTGATGGATGAGGCGGGGCCGCAATTGAAAGTGATCAGCAATCTTGCTGTGGGGTTTGACAACATCGATGTAATTGCGGCCACGGCCCGCAAAATCCCGGTGGGGAATACGCCCGAGGTCCTGACCGATGCGACCGCTGATTTTGCTTTTGCGTTGATGACATCCGTTACGCGTCGCATCTCCGAAGGAGAGCGTTACATCCGTAATGGGAAATGGAAGACCTGGGGGCCGATGGTCCTGCTGGGCGGTGAACTGACAGGTGCCACCCTGGGCTTGATAGGTTTTGGACGGATCGGGAAAGCCATGGCGCGGCGTGCACTCGGGTTCGATATGCGCGTGATCTATTACGATCTGAATGAAAAAAAGCCAGATCCGGATCTCAAAGCAACCCCGGTGGACTTCGAGACGTTGCTCGAAGAATCAGACTTTATCTCCCTTCACACGCCGCTGACACCTGACACTCATCATTTGATCGACTCAGAAGCCCTGTCGAAGATGAAACCAAACGCTGTGCTTGTGAACACGGCGCGCGGTCCCGTTGTCGACCCGGATGCACTCTACGAAGCATTGAAAGAAAGGCGCATCTTTGGAGCAGGACTGGACGTGACCGAACCCGAACCGCTGCCATTGGACAGTCCGCTTCTAACCCTGGACAATATCGTCATTACACCGCACATTGCCAGCGCCAGTAAAGCAACGCGAGACAAATGGCCTGGATGGCAGCCAGGAACCTGATCGCCGGTGTGAAAGGCGAGCCGCTGCCGAATTGTGTGAACCCACAGGTGTATAA
>DASTJG010000266.1:0-5820 GCA_035716785.1 Anaerolineales bacterium | reverse complement strand
TATTTTCGTCATGATGAGCGGGGTAAGTTTGCTTTTTATCGCACTTTCAATGGAACGGGCTGCCTGGCTAGCAGGAGGACTTGTTTTATTGGGTTTGTTCGTTTTGTATCCTGGAACCGTTATACGTTTATCACTCGTCATGGGGGTTCTCCTGGCTTTTTTAGGGGGAATGATCTTTTCAACACAATTAAGTATGCTGGAAAATCGAATTTCCAATCAGGGGACAATAGATGCCCGAATCGTCGTGACGGATGCCATGATACAGATGATTCAGGAAAAGCCGATTTCTGGTTGGGGTTATGGAACTTTGAATTTACGTATAAAAGATTATTATAGATCCGTGGGTGGTGCCTCCGTCATATTCGGTTTGACCACTTCACATAACACATTTCTTACCATTTTTGTTGAGCTTGGTTTGGTAGGTTTTGTCTTCTATCTGCTTCCAGTGGGCTGGTTGCTTAAAGCAAGTTACCATCATCTTCGTTACAATTTGAAAAGAAATAACGTGCTGGCAGTGGTCTGGTTAGGGGTTCTAGGTTCCTTTGCTGTCAGCAATTTTATGGATATGCGTTTTTTCCCCATCGGCCTCACATTTTGGTGGATGGAATTAGGCCTAATAGCGAACTTAATTCAACAGCACTCAGAGACCCACGGTGTAGGATCTTCCTATCAATCCCTGCATAAACGGCAGGTTCCGCCATCCAATTATGAGCTCTTTGAATAAGCAATGAAACAGAGTGACTGCTTGCGTGTCGCATTAATCGGTGGATACTTCCCCGACTCGACTCATATGCGAGGTGGGGTGCAGGCCGCTACAACGCACCTTATTAAAGGACTGGCCAGAATAGATGGTCTGGAACTACACGTGCTGACCTTTCGTCCCTCTGGGTGGACTGGTCCGGACTGTTTGGATCAAAACGGCGTTTGCATTCACCTTCTCTCACCGTATCCCCGCTTTGAGCGCCTGCGCCGCTACCGGACGCTCCAAAAAGTAGTCGTTGGCGCCTTGGCTCAAATCCAACCGGCTGTAGTCCATGCCCAGGAAGCTGGCGCTGATGCCTATGTGGCGCTCCATTGCGGTTTTCCAACGGTGATCACCGCTCACGGGATTAAGCGAGAGGATGCGAAATATTGCGTTTCTTTGAGACGCCGGCTTCGATTTTATATGGATGTCATTCTGACTGAACTTCCTGTTATGCGGCGGACTACGCATTTAATTGCCAACAGTCACTATGTAACCACGTATTTTTCTGGTACGCTGCGACCGGATGCTCACTTGTATTTTATTTCAAATGCAGTCGATGAGCTTTTCTTTCAACCCAATTTTCATAGCATGCATGTGATTTCCGGGCAAACGACAACCCAACCCATCGTTCTGTTTGCTGGCCGGGTAACCGCACTCAAAAGGGTTCTCGATCTGGTCCAGGCGTTCAAACAGGTAGTGCGCCTGGCGCCGGATGCGCAGCTGCATATCGCAGGAGAATGTGCAACGGAGCCTTCTTATGCAGCAATTGTGCAAAACTATATCCTGCAGGCCGGCCTGAGCAAACAGGTGCAGCTATTAGGGGAAATAAACCAGGAAGATATCCTTAGCGAATACCGCGCTTGCACGATAGTAGTACTTCCTTCAGCTCAGGAGAATGCGCCCATGGTACTTGCGCAGGCCATGGCATCCGGGAAACCGGTCGTTGCGACCCGCGTCGGTGGAGTTCCCGAAATGGTGGGCGAGAATGAAGAAAGAGGATTGCTGGTTGGCGCTGGTGATGTTGAGTCTCTAGCTAGGGCAATGGTTCGTTTGTTACAAGATACCTCGTTGTCTGCGCGCCTGGGCCAGGCCGGCCATGTCTTTGCGGTGGAGAATTACCACATCGACAGGGTGGCACAACGTACTTTTGAAGTCTATCAGGCAATCGCCGCGGAGCGCAGTTCCCATGCTTAGCCCTCTGGCAACCGCTGTTCGAGGAAAAGGAATCCTTCCCTTTTTATCGCGATCTTATGCAATCGCCGCCCGGTATGGGTTTTCTGCTGGAAAGATGGCTCAGGCTTTATCGCAGCTTGTTGGAGTACTTATGGAGTATGATTGCCAGGCAACCATTCCGGTTACGGCGTGTGCCCTTGCTCGCCAACCATCTCTGGCTGAAAAATATCAGGCGCTGGGGCTCGAGCTTGCGGTGCATGGGTATAAACATGTTGATTATCTGCAACTTTCAGCGGAACAGCACCGGGATCACCTGTGCCGCGCCAGGCAGGTTTTCGAGCAGGCCGGCATACCTGCCGTTGGCTTTCGCAGCCCTTACTTGCGCTGGAATGAAGACATGCTGAGCATGCTGGAAGAATATGGCTTCGATTATGACAGCAGCCAGGTTATTGCCTGGAATGCTGCAAGCAAGCTGGAAACTGAGGCCTACACACGTGTGCTTCAATTCTATGGGGCGCGAAGTGCTGATCAGTATCCTTCTCTTCCCCGGCTCGTAGGAAATTTGGTGCAAATCCCTTACTGTTTGCCCGATGATGAGGCCCTGGTCGAGCGTATGGGGCTCCTGGACAGATCAGAGATGTCCCAGGTGTGGGTAACAATGCTTGACCTTATCTATTCTGCCGGAGAGTTATTTACCCTGGGCATCCACCCCGAGCGGGCCAGCCTATGTAAGGAAGCGCTGCATGCCGTGCTGGCAAAGGCGCGCTCGCTTTCCCCCGCGGTATGGATTGCCAGCCTGAGCGAGATCGCCGCGTGGTATCGCTGCCTGGCAGAAGTGACGTTCGCTACCATACCCCAGGCAAACGGCTGTACCCGGGTGACGATCAATGCTCCGGCAGGGGCAGTTGTGTTGGCCCGAAATATCATTACAACGGCGCCTGGGCAGCGGTGGGGATGGGGATATGAACGGATACCGGGTAATGTATTGGATATCGAAGGGGACCGCTATCCCTGGATTGGCCTCCCACCGGATAGCCCGGCTTCCCTTAAAAGCTTTTTACAACACCAGGGATATCTGGTCGAAACCAGTGCCCATTCTGATGCCTTTTCCTTTTATGTCGAGAGGAGGACCTTCCAGCCTGAGGACGAACGCTCTTTGCTTTCGGAGATAGAGACAGGAACCCAGCCTCTGTTACGTATTGGACGCTGGCCAGAAGGGGCGCGAGCCGCGCTGGCGGTGACAGGGGATATCGACGCCTTCACCCTGTGGGATTACGGCTTGCGATTTTTTAATTACTAACCATGAGAAGGCGCCTATGACCTTCGATGAATATAAATACCTGGTCCTTTCTGATCTTTACCGGATCAACCAAAAGCATAACCTCACAGCGCTGCTTCAACAAGTCATATTCGGCGAAGCATTCAAATACATCTTTTGGATGCGCACCTGCTGTTTCGTGCGAGAAAGAAAACTATTAAAGTATACGCTTTATCCTGTGGCGCTCATCTTGTTAAATCACTACAGGTATAAATTCGGGATTGCTGTTCCTTTTTCGGCGGATATTGGGCCCGGGTTTTATATCGGTCACTTTGGCTGCATTATCGTTTACCCTCTTTGCAAAATAGGAAAAAACTGTAACCTTTCCCAGGGAGTTACTTTAGGAAAGGCCAACCGAGGAAAAAGGAAAGGTTACCCCAAAATCGGGGACAACCTTTATATCGGGCCAGGAGCGAAGATAATCGGGAATATTTGCGTTGGCAATGATGTTGCTATTGGAGCCAATTGCGTGGTCACCTCAGATATTCCAGATCATGCGGTTGTTGTCGGCGTGCCGGGGAAGGTAATCTCATTTGAAGGTTCGGAAGGGTACGTTTGTAACACGGATTACGATGAGAAGATTCGTTCCAAAGGATAATAAATATGGCCGGATTTGTAGCTCTCTTTAAAGCGAACTCATCTCCTCTAGATAGAGAAAAAGACTTTCAAAACTTACTGGAATTGACCGCTCAATATAAAGGTCTGGAAATCCCAAATGAATATGCCATTGGGCGTGATTGCATCGCCGCAAAGCTCGATGCGCCTTCATCGCTACACCGCGGTATCGTGCATCATGAAGAAAGTGGATCTTGGCTGCTTGCAGCTGGCACCTTGGTGGCGCTGGAAGGCGATAACGATTCGCACGCTTTATTAGAAAACTTACTAAGAGACTATCTCGTTAACGACGTCAATGAATTGGAACGTTATGACGGACATTTCGCACTGGTTATCTACAACGGCTGGGAGGGCAGCCTGTCGATCATTTCTGATCCGATGGGTCTCTTTGCTATATATTATGGTCGCCGAGGTGATCAGGTCTATATTTCAACCTCGGCGCTGGCGGTTGCCCGTCAAGTAAGGTCCAAAGCAGACCCCTTGACAATCGAGTGTTTCCTCAGGACGGGGAGGCCCTTCGGTGAAAAGACTCTCTGGCAGGATGTTCATCGGCTGCGTCCCGCAATGTTAATTAAGATTACTCCTGATAAGTTTCAGCAATTCGAATATTGGATCCCTAAAATTGATCCTGATATTGCTCACCTACATCTTGGTGAAGCAGTGAAGCTTGCTGATGAAAAAGTCTGCCAGGTTTATGAACGAGTCTTTTCGCGAGAGAAAAAGGTTTGGGCGGATCTTACTGGGGGATTTGATACCCGTGTAACAACAATGTTTTTGGCGAAAATGGGGATTCCTTTCACTGCCTATTGTTTTGGTCCGTCCGATCATTCAGATGTTGAGATATCTAGGATTGTGTGCAAGGAGATGGGTTGGGATTATCAAAATATCCAATTACCTCATCAATGGTCCCAAGTACAAATTCCATGGTTTGAGAAAGCTTTATACAGAGGAGATGGACTCCTCAATGTAGTGCAATTAGCTGAAACGTTACGTATTTCAGAGGAAAGATCTCTTATTCTTCCTGTGCATGTAGCAGGCGGTGGAGTGGATGAATGGAGATATCATATATTTGGATCGAATATTCTGTTTTATACCAATAAAACAAAAGTTGATTATGAGAAGATTCTTACCTCACGAATTTTGTATCCCATTCCAATGAATGTAATGCGGAATGACCGCTCGGGTGATGTCCGGAATGCGTTAGCGAAGCATTTGATCAGAATTGAAGCTGGATTCAAAGACAAGGATGTCCTTTCGCGAACCGATTTAATGTTTCTTCGCCATCGGCACCCACTTCATGCAGGTGCTTACCTGTCAGCGGAATCATCCTTTGAGCGTACATTATTACCATTTTGCCTAAAGGAACTTGAAAACTTTGGCTTATCATTACGACACTCCTGGCGAAGGATATATCAATACACCTTTGTCCGAAATTTGTTAGAGAAAGGTTGTTTTCCTTTAGCGAATATTAGAACGGTTTCAGGCGGTCCCACGCTGCCAATCCGCGTGACGAATGCTTACAAGTTCTTGCCTCTCGGAAAATATCTAATCGATCATTTTACCCAAAAAACAGTACGAAAGATATTTGGACGATCTTTATCGATTTTTCGGACTTCGCCTGCTCCAGAACGCAAACCACCAGCAGTGAGAGTGGAGTGGTTGAGATGGGCTATATCGAATAAATATTTGAAGCCAGCGAATATGAATTCCGAGTTGTTTTACAATCAAGCCAATCTTTCGAGTTTAATCTTGCAAGAAATCGAAGGATCCATTAATTCAGGTGAGTTCCTGGATCGTGTTCTCACCGTGGAAATGGCGCTGCGTGCCACCGGTGCAGAAGTCGAATAGGTCAGATAAATTCATGGCTGATCCTCATCGTGTCTTGTATTTTTCCACCCAGTTTCCCACCCTGCGCAGCCCTAATCAAGGAATTTTTTCGCTCCAGAGGGTACTGGCGCTGACCCGCGCA
>DASTJG010000265.1:0-6970 GCA_035716785.1 Anaerolineales bacterium | reverse complement strand
CCTATCACTGCCGCGATGGCGATGTTCGTCCAGATCACGCTGCTGCGTTCGCGCTTGCCCGCGCCGGGCCGCCAGAAGCGATGCGTAACCGTGAAGATGAGAAAAGACCCGATCGTGAACATGATCATCGGGTTGCGCATGATGCGATAGCCCACTTTCTTGTACCACGGCGCGGCCAGATATTCCGCCACCGTCATCGTGTACACGTCGCCGACACCGCGCCGGTCGAGGTCACCGGCCGTGGCGTGATGAACCGCATGGTCATGCTTCCAGGAATAGTAGGGCGTCAGCATGAACACCCCCAGCACCAGTCCCAGGCGGTCGTTAGCTTTGACTGTCCGGAAGAAGGAAGCGTGACAGCAATCGTGAAAAACGATGAAGCTTCTGACCATGAAACCTGCCGTGGGGACGGCCAGGATCAGGGTCAACCAGTATCCCACTGTGAGGCTGCGGTACATCAGGTACCACATGATCAGGAACAGGATCAGCGATGTGAGGACCTGCCACAGGCTGCGCCAGGTTTCGGGGTACGCGTACTTGGACACGATCCCCTGCCATTTGATCCTTCGTACCTCAGGACAAGGTTTTTGAGTCGTCATACTGCCCTCCAATCGTTTGGCGACTCTATTGTACTTTAGTCAACAGCTCCGGTAGAGGCAGATCGGCAAGGGAAGGGATGGTGAGATTCGCGTTCTCGATCGTCAACAAGGAAGTGATCGGATTGGGGACAGCGACCACGAAGATCCCTGCGGAGTGGGCGGCTTTCACGCCGTTCGGGGAATCCTCGAACACGATCGCTTCTTTCTTCCGGACCTCGAGCCGCTCCAGCGCCAACAGGAAGAGGTCCGGGTTCGGTTTGGTTCTGCCAGGGGGAACATCATCCCGGCAGATGACCTGATCGAAGCAATCAAGGATACCCAGTCGCTGCGCGTGCGTATCCACCCAGGAATGCGGTGAACTGGAGGCAATCGCGAGTTTCATACCAAGCTCTTTTGCACCGCTGATGGTATCCATCACGCCGGGCAGGATCGGTTGGACGAGGTATAACGCGGCGCTCTCCAAGCGGTGGCGCTCATGCAGCGAAACGGGATCCAGCCGTCCTTGCGTCAGCTGCGAGAGATGCGTGGCCGGATCAAAGTTCGAGATCCCATAACCACCGATGATCTTCCCCCATTCCTCGTGCGGCAGTTCGAATCCATGTTCACGATAGATACTTTGCCACACCTGATATTCGGGCGTTTCCGTATCGAGGATCAGCCCATCGAAGTCGAAGATAAGAGCCTTTATCATAGAAGCCAAATTATACCTGAGTGACTGCCATGCTATACTCTGTCGAAGTGAAGCAATCCAGCGATGCAGCAACTTGGAGTCCAGTGATGACGATATCAAAGCAAGCTGAAACAAGAGCCGATTGGGTTGACTATGCCAAAGGGATCGGGATCATCTTGGTTGTGTACGGTCACCTTTTAAGCAGTGCCTATCATGCCGGGCTGAACATCCCGTCGGATTTTTTTGCCTATTCCGACAGCATCATTTACAGCTTTCACATGCCGCTCTTCTTTTTTTTATCGGGTCTTTTCGTGGAAAGCAGCTTTCGAAAACGTGGAGCGAAGAGTTATCTCCTCGACAAATTTACGCGGATTGCTTATCCGTACTTTCTTTGGTCCATACTCCAGGTAGGTATCGAAGTGATCTTTTCGAGTCAGACACAAAAGGGAACGGGCCTGGAGAATTTACTTGCCATTCCCTACCGACCCTGGGGACAATTCTGGTTCATCTACGCTCTCTTTTTAATGCACATCGTCTATACTGCCGCGGCCCCTCTTGGCAAATTTTCTGCGCCGGTTCTGTTCATCATTGCCATTGGGATGTTTATCCGTCCGTTCCCTACGGCCATGTTTGCTCTCTTAGGGTTTTCCGGGCACTTCCTCTTTTTTGTGAGCGGTGTTTACTTGAGAAAGTTTTTGATCGACCAGGAGCACACAGTTCCCGCGTGGACGGTTCCAATCCTGTTCATCCTCCTCGCAGGGTCGGGATACTATCTTTTCAGCAGGGTCATTGAACCGGTGCGCTTGATCGGCAAGCCCTATCCACAATATTTTCTGTTCCTGTCCACTCTCGGAATTTCGGCCTGTGTCGGGCTGGCGCAATATCTTTCCGGAAAAAAGATGCTGGGCTTCCTGAGCGTTCTTGGGGCTTATTCCCTCCAGATCTATCTCGTACACATGCTGGCAGGAGTGGCAACAAGAATGATCCTGGTGCAACTGTTCAACATCCAGAATTGGATCATCCACATTTTCGCAGGAGTCGCGGCTGCCTTAATCATCCCTGTTCTCCTTCAGAAGATTTCCATCCAGATCAAATTCCCTTATCTGTTTGAGTTGAAGAGAGACAATGCGGTCGTCCCCGGCCAGCTTTCTGCAAGCAGTACGCTGCCTGAGCATGATCGCAAGTAAAAGGAGTAAAGGTGGATGAATCATATTATTCGGAATGGATCGAACTCATAAAATCCTAAATGGTCAGTATCCGAATCTGTAATGGACATGGTTCATCGTCTATCGGTTTATCTTGCCTCCCGCTATTCGGATGTTGCTATCTCCACTTTCGACTTCCTGGTAAGCGGATTTGAAAGTGACATCTATACGTTTCAAATCCAACGATCAAATTCTGTAAAAAGCTACATATTGCGCCTGTTCACCGGGGCAGGGGCGACCAAAAAGCTGGCTCAAGAATCAAGAGCGCTATCTCTACTTCACAAAGCCGACTATCCAGTTCCTGCATTGTTCCTACAAGAAACGAATCCCGAAATCCTTGGAAAACCCTTTGAAATTATTGAAAGGTTGGAAGGTCAGGCGCTGTGGCCTGTGTTGACGACTGCTGCAGTTCACCAACAGGGTCAACTTCTCGCGAGATTTGGATCGCTTTTAGCTCAACTTCATAAACTAGACTGGCACTTATTTACAACAAATTCTGAGGTATACGAGAAAAACCCTGAATTGTGGCTTGACGAGATCATCTCTCAATACCGTTCGCTTTATACAAGATACGATTTAAAAGGCTGTATCCAACTCGTGAATTGGCTTGATAGTCATAAACATGAAGTATCGGTTCAACCCGCAGTCGTCCATCAGGACTTCCACGCCAATAATGTCCTTCTCTGCTCGAACGATCAATTATTCGTGATTGATTGGACTCAGTTTGCAGTCTCTGATCATCGCATCGATTTAGCCTGGGCATTATTGATCATGGGCGACCTGGGAAACCCGGATTGGGGCAAACAGATATTCAATGCATATGCTTCTGGCTTTAAGGGCTTAATACAACAATTAGACTATTTCAATGTTATTGTTTACATGAAATTACTCGCGAGCACTGTCATATCCTTTACATTTGGCCCTGAAGAAATTGGATTGAGAGCAGAAGCAGTAAAATTAACAAAGGAACAGTTATCAATTTACAAGCGAATTTACCGACGGCTTCGAGATATCACAGGTTTGAATGCGCCTGAGTTAGAGGATATATTCGAAAGAATTTAAAAGACAGCCAAAGTCTGCGGGGACACACGTAATGCCATACAACTGGAGTTAACAGAGAGATCTTTCGCCTCGGAAAACAGGCAGATGTACCGGCGCCCTTCAATACTGCCATTGTCGAAATGGTAAACAACACGGACGGAACAGTTCCGGACAATCGGCAACCTCCACGCCAAAATCAATGCGACAATGAATACTAAATGATTGCGATGCAGTGGATGACCATAGATTTGTCTTTTGAAGAAGTAGCATATAATTCTGGCCAGCACGGTATTTGTAGCATCGATCCATATAATTTATCGTTGGTCCACGCAATACCAAGTCTACGACTGAATAGAGAGGAACAATGTCATCCCTACCGTTGTTGCGTCCCCTCAGTATCGGGGAAATCCTTGATCGCGCATTCCGTATCTACCGTTCCCACTTTGTGCTTCTTATCAGCATTCCTCTCGTGGCACTGATCCCAATGATGGTGTTGCAGGTGATGAGCCAACTCATCCTTGGCACCAGCCAACTGGTCGAACTTCTGCAAAACGGGTTTGTGCAAATTCTCGTGTCAGGCGCTCTAATTGTGGCAATCTCACAAGCCTATTTAACAGACCATCCTACATTGAGTCAGGCTTATCGCGCCGCTTCCCAGCGCTATGGCGCTGCCTGGGGAGCCAGCGCCCTGATGGGACTGGCCATCATTTTGCCAACCGCCGCACTGTCATGTGCAGTGATCACACTGGGACAGGGAGAGGGGTTTTGGTTGATCCTCCTGCTCGTCCTGCCCTATGCTATTTTCCTGAGTACCCGTTGGACCCTGATGCTGCCCAGCGTTTTGCTGGAAAGGTTAGGAGCACAGGCGGGGCTAGGCCGCAGTTGGACATTGACAAAAGGATTCTTCTGGAGAGTGTTTGGCACTTCATTTTTGGCGGGGATGTTGGTCCTCCTGGTGGCAACACTTCCTCAAATCGCCGTTGCTTATAGTTTGGAACTGATTCAATTCAATTTCCACATTAGTTCTATCGTCGAAATCGTCCTGGCACAACTGGGTCTCATACTTACCCTGCCGCTCAGCCTTGGAGTATCTGTCGTGCTGTACTACGATCTACGCGTGCGCAAGGAAGCATTTGATCTGGAATGGCAAATGCAACAAACTTCTCCTACCGAACCGGACACGACCCAATAAAGCATGTATACAACGATGAAGTATTGGATCCGGCGCGGACTGATCGGCGTCCTGGTGTTTATTGTGCTTCCTGCGGTTCTTGCCCTCTATGTATCTTGGACTACCAGTAAGCTCCGATTTAGTGATCCCGGGCAGGTACCGTCGAAGTCAGTTGCCATTGTATTCGGGGCGGAGGTCCGTCCAAATGGACAGCTCTCACCGATGCTGGCCGCCCGGGTACGACAAGCTGTTGAAGCCTATCGCGCTGGACGCGTCCACAAAATTCTGATGACAGGGGATAACAGTCGGACAGATTATGACGAAGTCACAGCGATGAAGCGCTATGCGGTTGAGTTAGGCGTGCCAGCGGATGTCATCCACCTGGATTATGCAGGCTTCTCCACCTATGAAAGTTGTTATCGGGCCCGTGACATTTTTGGCGTACGCGACGCGATTGTCATCACACAAGGCTTTCATCTACCACGCGCCGTCTATACGTGTGCGCATCTGGGAATAGATACAGTGGGACTGGAGACCAGTGATCGAGGGCTCTACTCGGCCCGCACCATGCGGAGGCATGAGGTACGAGAGATCCTTGCGACGGCGAAAGCCTTGTGGGATGTGCATCTCTCGCACCCATTGCCGACGTTTTTGGGGAAATATGAGGGGATGGAGTAATGGTTTAATAATAGGGCTAATACAGCCTCGCTGCACATGTCGCTACGCGACAGGCCGTGACGCCTGCTTAGGCACGATTTGAAGGAGAAACCATGAAAGTTATCGTTGACTTGTGCGTTATTCCTATGGGGGTGGGCGTATCCCTGTCGTCTTATATCGCTGCTTGCGAAAAAATTCTATCGGATGCCGGGTTAAAGACCCAGCTGCATGCCAATGGGACAAATATCGAAGGAGAATGGGAGGAAGTATTTGACGCCATCAAGAGGTGCCATGAAGTCCTTCATGAAATGGGAGTCCCCAGGATTACCACTACGATTAAAGTTGGTACGCGAACAGATCGGCTCCAGACTATGGAAGATAAAATACAAAGTGTGCAGCACAAACTCAGTGGAGCATCCGCCAAGTAATATTACATCGATCTTCACACGAGGTAAATCAACAATGCAGCCAGTCAACTATAACGAAATCAGCAAAATATACGATGATGTCAGAGAGGGCGACGTTATCCTCGTCAACCACTTTTTACAGGAACTTCCATCAGATGACTTTCTAAGGGTTCTTGATATCGGCTGCGGCACCGGCAATTACACGGATCTTTTTCAGAGAGTCACACAGGTGAAGCATTATCGGGTCTATGGCATTGAACCTTCCGAGGGGATGATCAACAAAGCCCGCCAAAAGAACAGCCAGGTCACTCTTAAACAAGCCACGGCAGAAGATATTCCTTTTGAAGATAATCTTTTTGATTTCGTCTACATGACAGATGCAATCCACCACATTCCGGACATCCGCAAGATGTTCCTGGAAATCCAGCGTATTCTCAAACCGCAGGGGAAAGTTTGTATCGCTACGCAATCTCACCAGCAAATTGAGTCCCGTCCGATCGCTCAGTTTTTCCCGGGCACCGTCCGCGTGGACAAGGAACGCTATCCGGATATCGATGAAGTGATCGCTGCCGCGCAATTCGGAGGGCTAGTCTATCTGAAACAGGAAATCCTATTCGAGCAGGAAGCTGTCGAGCTGGGTACAGGTTTCCTGGAGCTGGCTCGAAAAAAGGGCTATTCCATGCTACATCTCTTGACAGAACAGGAATACCAAACCGGCCTGAGCAAACTGGAAAACGCGCTGCAAAATGGACCCATGCAGGCTAAAGCAGCGGGCGAAACTCTGGTCTGGTTCATGAAGGAATAGCCTGAGCCAAGAGGCACATCAGCTATAATCGGACATGCCGATATTTCACATCATTGAAACAACGAAAAACATAGTGAATAAAAATGAAAATAGTGAAATGTTCCAGTTGTGGGGCGGGCGTGTCGTATCACGATCAGTCCTGCTCCTATTGTGGCACCGCAAACCCGGAGTACCATGCACCCGGCGATGAAGTCAATGCGCTGCTCGAAAAGGCGATGGATGCCTATCAGCATGAGCGTTATGCAACGGCCATCGATCACTATAACCGGGCGATCGCCCTGGACCCGGATGTTTTTAGCGCCTATTTTTATCTGGCCGCCTGTTTGACGGTTCTGGGCCGGCGCAGGGAGGCGATCCGGGCAATGCAAAGTGCCCAGGGAATCCGGCCGGGGAATTCACCCATCTATGTGAATTT
>DASTJG010000264.1:0-8531 GCA_035716785.1 Anaerolineales bacterium | reverse complement strand
GTTCCCTGCTGGGTCAAGGCAAGTTTCCTGAATGTCCAGGGAGATATCCTGAGCCTGCCGGTTGTATATCCCGGTGTTGCAAAGCTGCCTATCACACCTTACTATCCCCGCTCCGAGGTGCTCAGCGCCGAGCGAAATAGTCAGATGAACGAGATCACCCTCTCGTGGGTCGAAGTTCCAGTCAGCCTGGGAGACTATGAAGACGAAACGATGCAAACGTACATTGTCGAATTGTGGCGCTGTGAAGACGGCGAATTGATCTTCGATCCGATTGGAACACGCTTGTCCTACATTATTTTTGTCGATGAACCCGGATGCAGCGAGCCCTCTCACGGACGGGTCTGGGTGCAGGAAAAGCATGGCTACGCGGGACCCGCCGAGATCCCCTGGCCGGAGTAGCTCTGAACCCCCGACAGGCTTTACTCGTAAAAAACACAGAACCAGAACCGCTTCAAGCTCCCAGAGGCGGTTTTTTATTCACTTTCTTAATTCGAATTTTAATAATTTTAAACTCAGTGTTGACAATTAAAAATACTTGTTGTAATATTGAATGTGTAATACATAAACAAATAAATAAAATTAATATTCAATTCATTTTTCTTGAAATTACCCTTAAAAGGAGTATTCTATGAGCGACTTTGCAATTGAAGCCAGACAACTCGTCAAAAAATTCCCCGCCCGGGCGGGCACAGGTGACAAAAATGGCACCCCTGTCCCCCAGCAAAAACGCCAATTCTTCGCCAGGAAACAGCCTAAAACCCTATTCACCGCAGTCAATGGCGTGGATCTGCAGATCGAGCGCGGCGAGATCTTCGGCTTGCTCGGTCCGAATGGGGCGGGCAAATCCACCACGATCCGTATGCTCTGCACCCTGCTTGAGCCTACAAGCGGAACCGCGCAGGTCAACGGCTACGATATCGTCAAACAGGCCAACGATGTGCGTCGCAGCCTGGGCACGGTGCTTGCCGGCGAACGCAGCATTTATTGGAAGCTAACCGGCCGGGAAAACCTTGAATATTTTGCGGCCCTGTATCACATTCCGCCTGCTATGGCGAAGAAGCGCGTCGAGGAGCTCATCGAGCGGATGGAGATCAAAGACCGCGCCAACGAACTCGTCGAAAAGTATTCCACCGGGATGCGCCAGCGCATCGCGATCGCCAAGGCACTTCTGGCGCGTCCGCCCATCCTGCTCCTGGATGAACCCACGCTCGGACTGGACCCTCAGGCGGCCCGCCGAGTCCGGGAACTGGTCGCCGAACTGAAGCAGGAAGGCCACACCGTCCTGTTGACGACGCACTACATGGAAGAAGCGGATCAGCTCTCCGACCGGATCGGCATTATCGATACAGGTAAAGTCATCGCTCTCGACACGCCCGAGGGTCTCAAACGCCGCATCGACCAGCAGGAGATCATCCGCCTCGAGCTGACCGGCTGGCACGAGGAAATCGCTAGCAAGCTCAAGAGCATCGCAGGCATCGAACACATCACCACCCGTCAACAGGGTGAAGCCGATCTTTGGGAAGTGAATCTGCACGCCCAGAACAGCCGCGCTGCCCTGCCCCGGATCGTGGAGCACCTCAGCGGCAACGGGACGCGCCTGGTCAATATGAACGTGGTCAAGCCGTCGCTGGAGGATGTGTTCATCCACCTCACAGGCAAGGCGTTGAGGGATTAAGTATGGAAACCTCTCTCGCTTCGCGTCCCCGCTCACTTGGCCACCCGGGCTTCACTTCTGACCTGCGAGCCTTTTGGGCAGTCGTACGCCGTGAATGGACGATCTTCACGCGTTATCCCAGCTGGATCATTGCTCTGTTTATCTGGCCGTTGATCTTTCCCATGATGTACATCCTCACCGCCCGCGCGCTGGCCGGCCCCGACGGCAGTGGACTGGCGATCTTCATGGAGACCACGGGCGCCAGTGACTTTATCGGTTACATCGTGATCGGCACTACGGTCTGGATGTGGCAGAACATCGTGCTCTGGGACATTGGGTTTGCGCTCCGCAACGAACAGATGCGCGGCACACTCGAGTCGAACTGGCTGTCCCCCACCTGGAAGTTCTCCTACCTGCTCGGTCCGACCGGCCCGCAGTTCGTCTCCATGCTGATGTTCATCTCGATTACCGCCCTGGAGTTTGGGCTGCTGTTCGGCGTGCGGCTGAACGGCAGCATCTGGATGATCCTGCTGATGATGCTGGCAGCGATCCCCTCCATTTACGGCCTGGGGTTTGCATTTGCCAGCCTGGTCATTACCGTCAAAGAGGCCAATGCGTTTGTCTTTCTCGTGCGCGGACTGGTGATGATCTTCTGCGGGATCACCTTTCCGATCAGCCTGCTGCCCGGCTGGATGCAGTCCATTGCAAAGTGGCTCCCGCAAACGTACCTGATCCACGGGATGCGCGCCGCGGCATTCTCAAATGCTGGCATCACCGAGCTCCTGCCGGATCTGATCCCCTTGCTTGCGTTCGGTGCGTTCTGGCTCGTCGTTGGTTACTCTACGTTTCTCTGGATGGAACGCCGCGCCCGCCGGACCGGCGCAATTGGACAGTATTAGTTTATGGCACTCTGAGGGAGCGCTCTTAACAACCGAAGAGTCTTTTCCTGATAGAGATGGAGACCCTTCGCTTCGCTCAGGGTGACATATCAAAGAGATTAAATGATGGAACTTACCCCCCTTTCCCAACCCAGCCTCCAAACCCAACTGCGGGCATTGTTCATGATCGCCCGCAAGGATTGGAAAGTCTTCTGGCGCTACCCATTGAACGCGGTATCCATGATCTTTCAACCGATCATCTGGATGACGCCCATTTATTTTATGGGTAAGGCATTCAGCACAAATGGACAGGCGCTCGGCTTTGCCGCCTATAGTGGCACCGGCGATTACATGTCATTTGTTTTGCTGGGCACCGTTCTGAGTAATTTCATCCTGACCGTGTTCTGGGGCATGGGTTATGCGCTCAAACAGGACATGGATGCCGGAGTTCTGGAGTCGAACTGGCTCACGCCTGTTTCGCGTTTGCTGATCCTGGTCGGGCGGACACTGACCAGCCTGCTGACAACCGCCATTACTTCTGCGATCATGCTTGCTGTCGCAGGTGCATTGTTCGGCTTCAAGCCGACAGGCAATACACTTGCTGCGTTTTTAACGGCGATACCCATGTTGGTCGGTTTGTATGGGTTCGGTTTCGCCTTTGCTGCGGTGGTTCTTTTGATGCGCGAAGCCAACACCCTTGTAGACGTCAGCAGCTTTCTCGTGCAGGGACTCTCCGGGACAAGTTTCCCCGTGCAATCGCTGCCCTCCTGGCTGGTTCCTGTCGCAATGGCACTGCCCCTCACCTATGGGCTGGATGCCGTACGCGGCTGGCTTTTACACACAAAGACAATTCTGCCGATCAACGTGGAAATCGGACTTCTCATCGTCTTTATGTTTGTGATGCTGTGGTTCGGTTCATGGGTTTTCTATCGCGTCGAACGGCGCGTCCGCACGCTGGGAACCCTGGGACAGCACTAAGCCAGAAATAACGCCTTACGCTCCCAGCGCCATCTCTGGCGCTGGGAGTATTTAATCACCACGGATGGCGGTTTGAGGACTTGCTAAAAATCACCTCTTTTCAAAATAGAACAGATGTGCAATAATAGGGCTCTCCAACTCGAAAGGACACAAATGTTCGCCCGACTTACTAAAATTTACCATGAGTTCCCGCGCTTATTTTGGGTCGTAGTCGGCGTAAGCTTCATTGACCGCGTCGGAGGCACTCTCCTCTTCCCGTTCTTCGCGCTCTACATCACACAGAAATTCCACGTCGGTATGACGGAAGCGGGCTTCCTCCTGGGGATGTCGTCGCTCTTCGGGCTGATCGGCAGCACGATCGGCGGCGCGTTAACCGATAAGTTCGGGCGCAAACAACTCATCCTTTTCGGTCTCGTTTTCAGCGCGGTCAGTACACTGACATTCGGACTGGTCACCGAGATCAGCGTCCTGTACCCGTTGATGGTCGTCGTCGGCCTGCTGTCGAGCGTCGCCCACCCCGCTCACGACGCGATGATCGCTGATATCCTGCCTGAAAAGCAGAGGCAGGAAGGCTTTGGCATCCTGCGCGTGGTCGGCAATCTTGCCTGGATGATCGGACCGACCATCGGTGGATTCCTCGCGGATATTAACTTCTTCTATTTGTTTGTGATCGATTCGGTCGTCAGTTGTGTTGTCGCTGTGATGATCTTCCGCGCCATCCCGGAAACGAAGCCGGAACCGCATGCCCATACCGAATGCGAGTCGTTCCTGCGAACGTTCGTTGGATATTTCAAGGTTATAACGGATTTTCCCTTCCTGGGTTTCATCGTAGCGGGCATACTCATGTTGAGTGTTTACCAGCAGATGTACAACTCGCTTTCAGTGTATTTACGAGATAATCATGGCATCGACCCGAGCGGTTATGGCTTCCTGATGACCACCAGCGCCATCACTGTGGTGGCATTCCAGTTCTGGGTCTCGCGGGTCATTAAATATCGCCCCCCCTTCCTGATGATGGCGATCGGCACGGTCTTTTACATGATCGGCTTCGCGTTATTCGGTGTGGTCACCACCTACGTTTTGTTCATGCTCAACATTGTTATCATCACAATCGGTGAAATGATCGTTGTACCCACCAGCCAGACAATTGCTGCCAACTTCGCCCCCGAAGCCATGCGCGGACGTTACATGGCAATGTTCGGGCTCTCCTGGGCGATCCCTTCGGTAGTTGGTCCCTACCTGGCAGGTAAAATTTTGGATAATTACAATCCCAACCTGCTCTGGTTCATCGGTGGCGTCATCTGCGGACTCTCCGTTCTGGCTTACTATGTACTTCATCTGCTCCTCGGCGCACGCAAGGAATTTATCCCCGTCGAGGAAGAGGCTGTGCCCTTCCCGGCTGCAGATTAGCAAAAGGTCCCGCTTTCGACGGGACCTTTTCTTTGCAGGTTTGCCTGCGCTTCGATTGTGAAGTACTCAGCGCGGATTAATGATGATGTCCATCCTGATGGACATGACCATGCTGCAACTCCTCCTCGGTTGGCTCGCGTAACCCTACAACTTTTACATTGAAGTGCAGCTCATCTCCTGCCAGGGGATGATTGAAATTCAATGTCACGCTATCCCCGTCGATGGCATCGATCCGCGCATAGCGGGCCTGGCCGGCATCATCCCTGACGGTCAATTCGGCGCCCTCTTCAACAGGCATATCACCGGGGAATGCATTGCGCGGCACATCCATAAACGCATTTTCATCGAATTCACCATAACCATCCTCGGGGGCGATCACCACATCCTTGCTCTCCCCCACTTTCATACCGATCATTTCGCGCTCCAAGCCTGAGATAATATTGCCGTGACCGACGAGAAATTGTAATGGATCCTGTCCTTTCGATGAATCGATCTCCTCATTGTCCACGTGCAATGTATATTCCATGGAAACCACTTTGTCGTTCTGTACCGTATCTGTACTCATTTCTAATCCTTTCCGTCTACCAGCTTGATCTATGATGCCGGTAAGTTCGCCCATTGTAATCGGTTTTCGGCCATAACATCACGTCAAAAACCATGCTCATTGGCATCCCATCTTAGTACTAGAACCTGCGATAAATTATTGACATGCAATGGAATTGAAGTAGAATTCGCCAATATTTGTCTGCCCCCAAGTTAATACATCTGTTATCAAACCTTGTGCATAAACACTGACTTGCGTAGGTCAGTGTTTGCAAATTTCAACACTAAGAGGAGAGTGTGTATGAATAAGGTGTGGAGGTATCTTGTCACTGCCATTGTTGCCCTGACCCTTATCTTGGGGTCCATGGCAATGGCCCCCGCCGCGCGTTCAGATGCGTACATCCATCTGAAGGGCGGCGATTTTTTTCCCGCGCAAAGCGCGCCTGCGCAACAGGGGAGTCAGAAGTATTTCATCGTACAGTTTGCAGGACCCATTGAACAACCCTGGAAGGATGCGGTCAGCGCGGAAGGCGCGGAAGTTCTGGATTACATCCCGGATTTCGCGTTCAAGGTTCGGATGAATCCCAGCATTGCGAAGCGTGTACAAAAATTAGGCTTTGTCAATGAAGTGATCCCCTTCCGGCCGGAGTTCAAGCTGGGAAGGGATCTGAAGCGGGATGGCGAAATCAACCTGTATCGCGTCCGCGTCGAACGGGGATCCGATTTCGCGGCAGTCCGAGCGCTGGTCGCGCGGACGGGTACCGAAGTTCTCCACTTCGAAACAATGCCTGTCGCCAAAGATGAACTCGCGGCCAAAAGCAGCGCCACGCCCGAAGAAGGCATCATGATCGTCGCGGCGGACGGTTCATTCGTCGACTCGATCGCTGCGGTGGACGATGTTGCATCTATCAGCAATTATTATCTCAACGAAACAATGAGCAAAGAGAGCGGGCCGGCAACAAATGACTCAGCCCGCGACATTATTGGCGCGACCGTTGCAAACTCGCGCGGCTATGATGGTTCCTCGCAAATCGCGGCGGTTTCAGATACCGGCCTGGGCGGCGGGACAGCCGCGACCGCTCATGCCGATATTCCGTCCAGCCGCATTGTCGCGATCTATAACTGGCCCGGCGTGACAAACACCTGCTTCCAGACCATTACAAATGATGGTTCGATCGATGTGGATTCAGGGCATGGCACGCACACAGCCGGCTCGGTGCTGAGCGGCGGTGAGCCTGGCGGACAGGGCCGCGGCGTTGCCCCGGCTGCCAGCCTGGTCTTCCAGTCCACGGAAAACTGGGCAACCATCAGCACCTACTGTCAGATCTTCGGTGGTTGGCCTGCGAATGGCTATTTCCTGACGGGCATACCAGACGATCTGAAGACCATGTATCAGCAGGCATACAACGCGGGTGCACGCATCCATTCCAATTCATGGGGCTCGGCCGTGGCTGGCGATTACACGGTTGACAGCGCCAACACCGATTCCTTCGTGTGGACGAACCGCGACATGGTGATCACATTCTCAGCGGGCAATGAAGGCATCGATGCGAATGCGAACGGCGTCGTGGACAACGATTCGATCGGTTCGCCTGCGACGGCAAAGAATGTCCTGACAATTGGCGCAAGCGAAAACGCCCGGGCCGATAACTGGGCCTGCGATACCAGCCTGACCTACACTTCGCACGATGCGTACCAGACCGGCCAGACCTGCACCAGCATGGGCGGCAATCAGGTGAACTACCTTGGCACCTGGGGGTCACGCTATGGCAGTGACTTCTCTGCCGAGCCGCTTTTCAGCGACGTGACTGCGGGCAATCCCCAGCAGATGGCTTCCTGGTCCAGCCGCGGCCCCGTGGATGATACCCGCATCAAACCGGACGTCGTCGCTCCCGGCTCGTGGATTTTGTCCGCTTCCTCCAACATGTACCAGGAAGGCTACGGCACGACAGTCAACCCGCAGAACGGCGCATACCAGTGGGATGGCTGGGGCATGCCCTACAACAGCCAATATAAATACATGGGCGGAACGTCCATGTCCAACCCCATTGCGGCGGGCGGCGTGACGGTTGTACGCGACTACTACAACAAAGCGCATAGTGTGAATGCCAGCGCCGCGCTCGTCAAGGCAACCGTCATCAACTCTGCAGTGGATATGGCGGACGAGAATAACGACGGCGCGAACGATAACGACTTCGCCATCCCGAACGTTCACGAAGGCTGGGGGCGCATCAACCTCGACGCCGCAACCGATGGAACAATCCAATTCGTCGATGAGGGCACAGGTCTTGCTACCGGTGGTTCGCAGTCCTTCACCGTCAACTCAACCGGCGGCCCGCTCAAAGTGACAGTCGTCTGGTCGGATTATCCCTCCACCGACACCGCTTCGATCAATCTCGTCAACGATCTTGATCTCACCGTCACGGGTCCGAGCGGCACATTCCGCGGTAACGTCTTCTCCGGCGGCTGGAGCGCAACCGGCGGTTCCGCGGACCGGCGCAACAACGTGGAGAATGTGTACGTTCAGAATGCGGCGGCCGGTATCTATACCGTTACGGTGGCTGGCTTTAACGTTCCCAATGGTCCGCAAAAGTTTGCACTGGTCGTGGATGGCGGTACACTGGGCACAGGTCCAACGCCCACACCCAGCAACACACCGACGATCACACCAACTTTTACACCCACATTTACCCCGACGGCCACATCGACTCCGGGTGGCAGTGCTGTTGTTTACGTCAGTTCCACCACGAATGGAAATGCAGGCGGTGTCGCATTCAATGACGAGGATATCGTTGCCTATAACACCGGGACAGGGACCTGGTCCATGTACTTCGATGGTTCGGACGTTGGCATTACGGGAGATGTCGATGCCTTCGCGATCATGCCCGACGGAAGCATACTCCTAAGTTTTGAGGCGGCCAGTAGCGGTGTGGATGACTCCGATATCGTCCGCTTTGCTCCCACCTCCCTCGGCAGCAATACTGCGGGGACATTCTCCGTTTACCTGACAGGCTCGAGTGTAGGTCTGACGACCAACGATGAGGATATCGACGCGATCGACTTTGCGC